>JALZUF010000144.1 GCA_023301785.1 Alphaproteobacteria bacterium
AGTAACTCTAGAGTTACTAAACGCTGAGTGTTTGACACTTTTTAATCCGGCTATTTGTGATTGTCGTCATGGTCGCAATTAAATTAGGGGTTGCGATAGTACCTAGTTTGGGGCATATTCTCTGACGTCCTCTGGATGTCCATAGGGCGGGTGAAAATAAATATATACGGAGGAGGGTTAATATGTTGGTAAAAGCGTTTGACGCCTCTTACGTCGGTTGTAGTGCCCCTGTTCAGTTGTGCATGCAAATAACAATAGGTGAATCATGAGTTCGCCTGATTTGAAAAGTAGGCGCGCCGAAGGCGCGGTTAAACTTGACCATTGGACACTTACCGACACAGACCTGATTGAAAAGGCAAAAGAGTACGGCGGTACTGATCGGCCTAGTGATCTAGATAAATGGTGTCTGACTGTCACAGACTTTGGGGAAGGTGAGTTTGAGTGCACTGGTTCTTTCTGTGACGACGGTTGGGGCAGGCGCACTAAATCAAAACGTAAGCAGGTTAGTCGTGCTGAAAAGAATCGGGTGCAGAATCCTGAGGATATCTTGCGATCATTGCGTCGTACCCGCAAGGCTATAAGGCACCGAATCATGATGATGGGTGGCGATAAAATGATTACCTGTACTACGGCTGAGTCTATTGTGCACATTGATGATTTTGAGGCCATCACTACCGAATTTTTCCGGCTCTGCCGTGCACGTTTTACTGATTTCAAATACGTTGCAGTGTTCGAACGTCACGATAGCGAGGCGACTTTGGAGACAAAGCGTCATTCGTTACACCTTCATTTCGCAACGGTTGGGTATATGGATTACAACGCGCTTCGTCATATGTGGCGTACTGTCGTTGCAAAGCATCGGGGTACACCGTACGAGGCTGCAAACGTTAATGGATCGTATGCTGGGGGTAAGGTAGCTCCTAAGCTCAAGCGTCATCGGATGGCGCGCTATATGAGTAAATATGCTGCTAAGGATGTTGAGTATGGTGATCCGTGTCGTAAGCGATATTGGTCGAGTCGTAACATTATGAAGCCGGTAAAAACCCGTATTTATTTTCATGTTGCCCTTAAGCCAGCTGAATTTTTCCGCAGGGTGATCGAGGACATCACCGACTGTGAAATCAAATTTTGTTACGCGCCACCGCGTGATAGTGGGAGCCACGTTCCTATACTTTATTTCAGCTCTGGCTGATCTACACGGTCGCCTCTGCGGCTAGCCGATACCATCAAAAAATTAACTTTAATACGGGAATATCATGAAGATCGAAAAACGTTTGACTATTTTTAAAACCGACACAATGAAGGGCACTAGTGCTAAGACCGGCAATCAGTTCGAAATGTTCACTGTGCATTATCTAGAACCATTGGGTGAATCTCAGTTGCTTTCTAATCGTGGTGCGCATTCCTATTCGGCAGTAGGTTCAGATAACTACACTAGCAATGTTGATGAGGCCGCTTTTAATCAAGCAAAAAATCTTTTGCTAGGTAATGAAACAGCGCAATGCACCTGCATTTTTGAAACTCGTAGGGATGGTAACGGGCAGTCGGTCAATATGATTGTTAGTGTTCAACCTGCTAAACCCGCTGTAACATCTGCGCGTGGATAATAGACCGTCCCACAACGATGACGATTACTATGCTGACATGCGCAAAGTGAGTACGTCGAAGCGCGTTGGTATCGTCATTGTTTTTTTTATCTGCTATTTCGTCGTTACTAGCGTTTTCGCAGTTGATTTAGAAACAGATAACGGTGCGACATTGGAAGGCGGTGAACAAACGTTCACATGGCCGTCTGATGGTGGGAATCAATTTGTTGTTCGCGTAGGTAGTACGCTTGGTAATACTGATATTTACTACAGTGCTGATACAGGCGCTTTCGTGACAACGAATACGCTTACTCTTTCTGGGTTGCCTACCGATGGTAGTACGTTGTTTTTATACGTTTGGGACAGACGTAACCAAGTTGGTATTAGCGCGCAATTTATATCAGGGCCTGCTCCTTCATCTGGTCTAGATGATCAAGATGATGATGGGTCAGCCGACGACGATGGGGGTTTTCCGGATGATGGACCTATCGACGAAGGTAACGAATTTACGGGTGAGGTTAATCTATCAGAGGCTGATAGGGGCCTACTCGTAGATGTGTCCGACCGTCTCGACGTCTCCAATGAAGTGCTTTTCTACGGAGGTTTGATGGGCGTAATTTTTATGGGTTTTAGCATCGGAGAACGCTATGGCAGGTGAAACGATCATGGAACTTTATCTTGGTGCGTTTGGCTCGGCTTTTTTTTTCGGGCTCGCACTTTCCGCAGGAAAAACTTTTTTAAGGAAAATTACATTATGAAAACTAAATTCTTATCTGTTCTATCAGTTGTCTCTTTGGCGCTGGTTGGTACTGCTGCTAACGCACAGGTTGATATTTCAGCGTTCACGGCGTCTGCTGCGGATGCCGAAGGTATTACCTCTGATATGTTTACAGCGATCGCTCCAGTGGTAGCGTCTGTTGTTCTTCTTGGTATGGCGATTTCTATCGGTAAGAGCATGCTTAAGAAAGCAAAGCCTTAAGTAATAGTTGGTAATGCTGGCTCGGGTGTCGCTCGCGGCGCCCGTGCCAGCGCTTCACCTTTGTATACTCATGAAAAAAAAATTTCTTATATTCCTTCTTGCTTTCGGTGCGATTTCGCCCGTTCTTGCAGATCATGAAACGATATTGGTTTGGCGTCTGGCAAATGGTAGCGGTGCAGATGTCAATAGGAATTTCGATTCTCCCGAACAGGTGTGCGATTTTTATAAGAATCTGGTAGCGGACGGGCGTCCGTTTATCCGCGATGAAAATGCTTTTTTGAATGATGAAGTTTATTCCTGTAGGTTGTTTTTCGACTCTGGTAAGTTACGTAATGGAAAAGTAGAGGAGGATTTCGAAAGTAATACGGCAATTAGTCGGTTAGTAGCGGCAGAGCATGATCAATGTGAATTACAGGTGGGTACAGTTGTTAAAGGCGAGTTCGAAGTAGAGGGTGCAACCTCTCGTGTGTGTGAAAACAGTTGCCTTACGGACATTGTTCATCAGGTACAGATCGACGAAAATAACGGTGTAACAACAATTGCTTTTGTTGGCGTTACCACTGATGCAGTTTGCGACGTCGGTAGTAATAACCAGCCGCGTAATCAAAAACGTTTTGGAGAATCCGAAAACGTCTATATAGATGAACAGGGTGTGGAGACAACCTATAGCGCTCCCGATAATCCACCAGAGGACGTAGATCCTAATACGGATGGCGATCAGGCTCCAGAGGTTATAGGTTCAACCTCATCAACAGATGGCGCGTTAACTGTGACGGAATTTCAGATGCAGGGTGGAGGGACCATACTTGTAGTAACAGACGAAAACGGTAATGTCGAATTTACGGATAGCAATCCCATAACTGGTAGCGGACAATATGGTCAGTTTAGTGGGAGTGGTGGCGATACTAGTGGCGGGACTACTGATGGTGGAACCACTAGCGGTGGCGAAAGTAATGGCGGTGGTAGTGATGACGGTGATGATAATTCAGACGATGATGAGGTAGTTACAGGTGGCGCGTCATGTGATTCTAGACCGGTTTGTAGTGGGTCGGCTATTAACTGCGCAATACTTAATCAAGCGTGGGAAAATCGGTGTGAAGTTGAACAGCTCAATGATATGTTTGAAGAAGAGGTGCCTATTGATGATTTTGCAAATTCAGATGGTGCAAAAGATATAGAGTCCATGATAGAAGAGGTTGGAGATGACCTGGGGGATTTTGATGGTGCTACTACAGCTCAATTAATTGAAAGTGGCGATTTATCTGGCGAAGCACGAGATCAGCTGAGGCGTATTTCTTTAGAGGGGGGTTGTAATTTTCAGACTTTAAATACCAGTCTGTATGGGGCTACTTTCGATGCTGGTACCGGTCTTTGTGAAGCAATTGAACCCTATAGGCAGACGGCAGGTTTTGTACTTTGGGTTATGACAGTTTTTGGTATCTGGACTTTGTTTATGAACTCTATCGGTAGGTCGTTCTGATGCCTTTGCTAGTTTCAATTGTATTTGGAGTAATTCAGTGGCTTAGTCGTGTTCTGGGTGCGAAACTGGCACTTGGTGCGATCATGTTTACCTCTATTGGTGGGATGATGCTTGCTCTAAAACTTGGTATTACAGCGCTTATTAATGCTGTTCCCTACATTGGTTTACCTCCGGCCATTATTGCCGTTGCGGTATCCGTATTGCCAGATAACACACGACAGTGTCTTGAGCTTATTATCAGTGCGAGGTTTTTAATTTTTGTTTTTGAAACGCAATGGCTGTTTCTGAAAACCTATACCACCTTATTGCAAAGCAAGTTTGTCTGATGCCGGTTTATTTTTTTACCGGTAAGTTGGGTAGCGGTAAAACACTGATGGCTATAGAGCGTATAGACGATGCTCTACGTAGGGGTGTACGTGTTGCTTCAAATATAGATTTAAACTTGATTCATCTGCTTGCTGACGATAATGTACACAGCCGCGTAGCTCGTGTACCTGACAAACCGAGTGCTAGCGATCTAAATAATTTGGGGCTTGGGTACGTCGGCGATTATGATGAAAAAAAAGCGGGGCTTTTAGTTCTGGATGAACTCGGGACATGGCTTAATAGTCGTAGCTGGAATGATAAGGCACGTAGGCCCTTCATTGATTGGTGTATCCACGCACGTAAGTACCGTTGGGATCTTATCTTCATCGTTCAAGATGTGAGTATGGTTGATGCTCAGATCCGTTCAGCCCTATGTGAGTTTTTGGTCAGGTGTAGACGCACAGATCGAATGAAAATTCCCATGACTAACCTTTCACCTCCTAAAGTGCATGTGGCTGGTGTTTACTATGGTGACGATTCTGCTTCTGAAAAAAATCGGGTGGAGACGATCATGTATAGGGGTACCAAATTATTCGCAGCCTACGACACCGAGCAGTGTTTCGTGGATGACTATCCACATGGCACACATAGTCTTTTACAGAAAGCCTATTTTCCAGAAATTGGGCCGAAGGCCTTTGACGGTGATAAAAATAAAATGAAAACCTACCTAACATTTGCGATAATTGCGCTCTTAGCCTATTGGATAGGAACTAGCATGTACAAAACCTACAAGTCATTTGGTATGGCAGATACCAGTGCTGATATTCCTGAGATATTACGCATTGAACCTAGTGCAACCGAGTCTGATACAAAAATCGTCAAAGAGTACGGTTTCCCGCTATTGGAGTACGTTTATCGTGGTTACCTTGAGGTTAACGGGTCTACTATTTTTCTTCTTGAAGACGTGAAACTAGGTCGTCTTATTGATATGGTTCCGGCATCGTTCGAGGAGTTTGGAATGTCCGTGTATAGCTATGACCTTAATACCTTGGTGCTTACGGATGTCAACGGGGCTATTGTGTATATAGATTCGTCTGCCAAGCACGATTCGGGAGTTAGGCAGGTTGGTCTATGAGTGGTTGGCAGATTTTCAAAGCTTTTAGGCTGATGCGTACCTTGTCGCGAATGTATAAGCGTATGGCCCGAGATAAAAAGCGACGCGAACGTCGTCAGTCTAGATAGTGTTTTTTGGATTCGCTTGTAACGTTCGTTTTGGATAACCGTCATTTTCTGGTCTCGGATCGTGAGCGCTGATAGCGCATACAATAGTTACGGTGTTGCTGATACGTCTGAATTGGGGCACTAGTTGAGCGAATAGAGAGTAGACACCGTAGGGTGTGGGGGAGCGGTGCTTAGAGAGATAGGAACTCAGGAGCAGTAAAAAACGCTCAGGTAACCGTTACGGCTACTGAGCGCCCCAAGCCGACTGCGTTACAGACCGATTAAAACCCGCTTGTCTTGCTCTGCCCATAGCGCCACCAACATCACGTTGTCCTTGTACGATTCGCCAAACGTGTCGCAGCCATCTTTTTCT
>JALZUF010000145.1 GCA_023301785.1 Alphaproteobacteria bacterium
GCGAAGAATGATGACGATATGTACTTGTTCTCTCCTTATGATGTTGAGCGTGCGTACGGTAAGCCTTTCTCTGAGATTTCAGTTACTGAAAAATATCATGAGATGGTGGCCAACCCACGCATCACAAAGAAGAAAATTAAAGCGCGTGATTTCTTCCAAACAATTGCAGAAATTCAGTTTGAGTCTGGCTACCCATACATCATGTACGAAGATACAGTGAACAAAGCCAATGCGATTGATGGCCGTATCACGATGAGTAATTTGTGTTCTGAAATTCTACAAGTGAGTGAAGCCAGTGAATTTAATCCAGACCTTGGGTACTCACACTTAGGCCGTGATATCTCATGTAACTTGGGTTCAATGAACATTGCCAAATCTATGGATTCCCCTGATTTCGGTAAGACAGTTGAGACAGCTATTCGTTCGCTGACGGCGGTATCTGATATGAGTAATCTTGAATCTGTTCCATCCGTTGCCGAAGGAAACCGCGCTTCACACGCGATTGGCCTTGGTCAAATGAACTTGCATGGATATTTATCACGTGAGCGCATCTTCTATGGTTCGGAAGAGGGGATTGATTTCACCAATATGTATTTCTACACCGTGACGTATCATGCGATTAAAGCGTCGAATGCGATTGCCAAAGAACGCAAAGAAACTTTCAAAAACTTTGAAGATTCTAAATATGCGTCAGGTGAGTATTTTGATAAATACACGGAAAAAACATGGGAACCAGCAACAGACAAAGTGCGTGGTTTGTTCGAAAGCAGTGGCATTGAAATTCCTACGCAAGCTGATTGGGAAAAATTGAAAAAATCAGTTATGAAGCATGGTATTTATAATGCGTATCTTCAGGCCGTTCCACCAACAGGATCAATTTCTTACATCAATAATTCAACATCTTCGATTCACCCGATTGCATCGAAAATTGAAATCCGTAAGGAAGGTAAGATTGGACGTGTTTATTATCCTGCGGCTTATATGACGAATGATAATCAAGAATACTACCAAGATGCTTATGAAATTGGTCCAGAAAAAGTGATTGATACCTATGCCGCCGCAACGCAGCACGTTGATCAAGGCTTGTCTTTGACATTGTTCTTCCCTGATACGGCAACAACGCGTGATATCAACAAGGCACAAATTCGTGCTTGGAGAGCGGGCATTAAAACAATTTATTACATACGAATTCGCCAGATGGCCCTTGAGGGGACTGAAGTCGAAGGCTGTGTATCCTGTAGTTTGTAAGTAATTGAAATAGTAATAAGAAGATATAAAGGAAAAAGACATGAGTGCAGATTTAAAAGTAGTTGAAACAAATTACGTCAGCCGCGTGCAAGCAATTAACTGGAACAAAGTAACAGACGAAAAAGATTTGGATGTTTGGAACCGCCTAACAGCCAATTTCTGGTTGCCAGAAAAAGTGCCGTTATCAAATGATGTGCAATCATGGGCGTCTTTGACAGGGCAGGAACAACGCTTAGTTATTCGCGTTTTCACGGGTCTTACTTTGCTTGATACTATTCAGGCCAATGTTGGTGCGCCAAAATTGATGGAAGATGCGATTACGCCGCATGAGGAAGCTGTGTTAACAAACATTGCGTTCATGGAATCTGTTCATGCACGTTCATACTCTTCTATCTTCTCAACGTTGTGCACTACACGTGACATCGATGAAGCGTTTTTATGGGCAGAAGAAAATAGATACCTACAACGTAAAGCGTCATTGATCTTAGAAGAATATGACGCAGATACGCCATTGAAGAAAAAAGTAGCGAGCGTCTTCTTAGAAAGCTTCTTGTTCTATTCAGGTTTCTATCTTCCGATGTATCTTTCTAGTCGTGCGAAGTTGACGAATACTGCAGATCTTATCCGTTTGATTATTCGTGATGAAGCGGTGCATGGCTATTACATTGGGTATAAATTCCAAAAAGGCTACAATGAGCTAACGCCAATGGAACAAATGGAGATTAAAGACTACGCAATTTCTATGATGCTTGAGTTGTATGATAATGAAGTGAAATACGCGGAAAGCCTTTATGATGATGTGGGTCTGACCGAAGATGTTAAATCTTTCCTTCACTATAATGCCAACAAGGCACTAATGAACTTGGGCTTTGACCCGATGTTCCCAGAGGAAATGACGAAAGTTAATCCAGCGATTTTATCTGCCTTGTCACCAAACGCAGATGAAAACCATGATTTCTTCTCTGGCTCTGGTTCATCTTATGTAATCGGTAAAGCTGTTGAGACAGAAGATGATGATTGGGACTTCTAATTGATCCCGCAGTAACAATTGTGAAATTATAAAATAGATTTTTATTGTTTATGTGAGTAATACACAAAGCAACTTAGTATTTTATTTTAGAAGTAGAGTGCGACACAGGTTTTGAGTTGTCCCACACATAATTAAAATGTTTTCTTGCCTCTTCAGCAATGTGCTTGTCTTTAATTACAATAACTTTTGCTCTGTTTCTCCAGCTCATAATGTAAGCGGTGCAATCGTTATAAATTATTTTGACGTCGGTATTTACAAATATTTTATTGGGCATCCATCTGTAGTTATCTAAGTCCCCCATAACGCTTGTATTACCATCTTCTATTAACCAACGTATTTTTATGCCTGAGTTAACGGCATCCCCATAAAGTTTAATCGTTTCATTATTTGCCCTTCTTTCATCACCGCCACTACAAAGAATTTCACTGTTAGTGTCTTTAACAGTTTTACAAGCATCCAAAAAAAACTTATTAAAGCATTCATGAGGGTCATCATCTTCGTATTTAATAATTAAATCCTCTCTTTTTCGAAGACCATTATCTCTTGAAAATTCAATTCCTTCGTTTTCAAATGCGAGTTGTATTTTGCCTAAGGTGCTTTTAGTTGGCGTTCCTGTTTCATGTTCAAAGGCGCTAATTGTTTGTATGTGCATGCCACATTTTTCGGCTAATTCAAGTTGGTTCCAGTTAAGCAATCCTCTTGCTGCGCGGCACTGTGAGGCTGTTAAAAAATTTATCAATTATCTGACTTCCGTAATAATTTCGATTTAAGACACTATTATTATAATATTTTCATGTTGTTTTCAATTTTTTTATGTTTACCTTTTTCTAACAAGAAAATTTTTAGGGAGAGAAGAAGATGGCTAGTGAGAACAATGACGATGTAATTTTGTTTATGGATGCGGGTGCAATTGGAGTCGATTATCATGATGCAGCAGCACGAGCAATATATGCGGCTACGGATGGAAAGGCACTTGGAGCAAGTCAGGTGTCGGCACTAGCACAGGCAATAAGTAAGCCCTTAACTGCTGGGGCAGCAGGTTTCAAAGTTTATTCAGCGTCCCCTGAAGATAGAGCAGCAGTGGCATCGCTCGAATTGGGAAAACTTGCAACGACTACTGCCGCTCAAGTTGTGTTTACAGCATCAGCTGGTCCATTGGCAGGTTTTGCCGCAGGCTTAGCAGCAGGGTATGCTTATGATTCTTATGTTCAATTAGCAGGGCATGCGCGTGATGGTTATGACGACTTAATAAAGGGTATTCAAGTAAAGATTCCACGTGAATGGTTGGCGCCTACAGCTCCTGATTTTAATCAACTTCCAGACGGCGTAAGTGTTCTACAGCTTCAAAGTGATTCAGGTGCTGTTTCAACTATTACAATTAATTTAAATGATAGATCTACAACCTATGAAAAACCGAATGGGAACACAGCTAAATTTATAAGAAATGAAGATGGTGAAATAAAAGCTATCCATGTTAACCATCCAGATCATAATAATGATGGCAATGTTGATGGTTCTGTCATGATTGATTTTGAGCAAAAATTTTATACTATTTCTGATAGTAGTACAGTAGAGCTTAAAGTAGTTGATTTTTCAAACGGTGAAGTGAGCCCTGAGAATATTCAAGCTTTAAAAGAGATTCTAAAAAATGATGATATTCCTGAAGAAATTATAGATGTTATTTTTGATTTTGACGGCAGCGTAAATAAAGCTGATGGAAGCGAAGAAATTTTTGTTGGTAGCTTTGGAAGCGATAATATAGTTGGCGAGGCTGGCGATGATGTTTTACTAGGCTCTGATGGCAGGGACAATCTTGGTGAGGTTGCACAAAATTTTGGTGTTAATACACTAGTGTTTTATATCCAAAATGGTGATAAATCAGAACAAGTTAAAGCGTCTTGGCAGTTATACGATAAGATTATAACTGAAGGAGTAATTGATGCTGTAACAGGTAAGGTAACTTTAGGTGACGTTACGTTAGAATCTGTGCCTAATGAGTCGGGTGGTACTGCGGTTAAGGTGAGCCATAATGGTGCTGCCCTTAACTATATGACGAAATATGAAGGTAATTTTCAACAAAGAATTTTAGAAGTCATTGGTGAAAATGGGCAAACTAAGACTGCTGAAATTTCATTGGCAGATGGTTTTGTAAAGCAATTGTACCGTGGTGAAGCCATTTCAATTGAATACCCTGAAAATTTTATTGCTGGGCAGGCTGGTGCTTATGTTGGAAACATTGTGGGACAACAATTGGCGAATGGTGAGTTGGCGCATGATTTAATTGTTTCGAGTGTTGCAAAAACATTAGGAAATAATTTAGGTGAAGTTTTAGATTTTCTGGCCAAGGGGAATGATATTGGCGAGTCCATTATTGATCCATTACTAGGCCTTAATGGTACGAACCTAATTCGTCCTGATATTATTGATGACCTTCTTGTCAATATACAGGCAAGCGTCGTCGGTGTTGTTAGTTCTAAAATCGTTGAAGAGTTGGGTGATGCCATTGATATAGGTGGTGTTGGGGGTGAAGTGTTTAATGTTGCCGCTGGCACTGTTACAGCAGGGTTTGTTAATACAGGTTTAGATTTTATCATTAAGGGTAATGCTGAGGGTGTTTATGCTTCGGTATTAAAGCATGGCTTTAAATTTGATGAAGTTATAGGACAAACAGCTGGTGGTGTTGATATTACAGTTGGAGATCAAATACAGTTTCAAGTTTTTAATGCTTTAGGGGCGTATGCAGGTGGCCGTTTAGCAGGTGAAGTTATTGAAGCTGAAAGTGAACAAGCGGCAATATTGGGATCCATTGGTGCCACATATGCGGGCGCTGTCGGTGGTGCTGTTGCATCAGGTGTTCCGCTGAGTGCGGCTTTGACATCAGTTTTTGCTGGTGCGGCGTCAGGAGGAGCGTCTGGAACTGCAGCTGGTGCTGCGGCAGGTAGTATTGTTCCTGGCATAGGCACACTTATAGGTGCGTTTGTTGGTACGGTTATTGGTGTATTTTTAGGAAATAACTTGTTTGGAAGTGATGAACCAGAAGCGTGGGCGTTTGCTAGATTTGATTATAATACAGGAGAATATGGCGCAACCAAAGGTTGGGCTGATGATGGTGGAGACATTGGCCTTGCCAAAGATATGGCAGATCATGTTGTTCAAGGCATAAATGATGTTATTGAGCTGAGCCATGGTAAGTTGCGCTCTGGTGAAGCGGTACAAAGTATGCGGATTGGCTATAAAGAAGATACTTTTAGTGTGGCTATAGGTCCAGAAAGCATTAGACATTTCGCAACTGCGGCAGATGCAATTACGTATGGCGCGTTTAAATTAATGAAAGATTTTGA
>JALZUF010000146.1 GCA_023301785.1 Alphaproteobacteria bacterium
TTTCAGACTGTTGCTTGTTGCCATATAATCCAATGTATCAATAGCGCGAAGCGGCGTACGCCAATAGTTAGAGCGTTGTCCAATACGTTTTGGATTAACGCGCATTGCCGTCATATCACGACCATAGCGCACCAACGCATCACTGACCACCAGATCAAGTTGAAAACGTTCTTCACCTTTTGTATTCCCAAGAAGCTCACGTATTTCACCGACATGATAATGGTTAGGGTTTAGGCCGTGCGTCCATGAATTTTCAAGAACAGATAGGATATTATTGATTTTTTTATTGCCGGAAAAAGAAGACTGCACCCATGCTGGCTCAAAGCCGCGCGTTTCATAAAACGCCTTCATGCCTGGTGTGTCTTGGAACGATATGTTGCCCATACGACCAACTTCAAGTGCCGATGTTATGCCCGCACGTAAAAGTAATGGGCTGCCAAGTGAAGCTGTGTTGTTATTTTCAAGCACGCCTTCCATTGGGTTTGCTTGAGATGGTTTCATATGAACAGCACCAACCATTCCCAAAACCATTACACCCAGAAGCCATTTTTTAGAATGTTTTTCCAACATATTACGAATTCCTATTCTTTTAATTCTGCCTCACCCTACAGATTGCCCATAAGAATTGAAACCTACGATCCTCTCAAAACCCCTTAAATCCACAGTTTATTGTTATTTTTTAAGATGTTAGCGTTCATTTAACACCTAAATCACAGCTACCTTAAAATATAAAGCTTGCTTATGTTTTAAGATTATGGCAAATATTGACATGTTATAAAAATAAGATAGGCCTAAAAATGAAATTAGTTTCAGACAATACCAATAAAATGATGCGTGCAAATATAAGAAGCCTAACAGCAGGTGGAGAAAATGACTTCACCCCCGCTAACAATTCTAATTGGAACTTATCTTCTTTGATTTCTCGTTTTGAAGGTCAAGCAAGCGCCTACCCCCTTAATGAGAGCACATATATTCGTAACGCTAGTATCTTAGCCTTTCAAGATTTGGCAACAATGGCTTATGACGGCAATCTTCATGCCCTTGGTGCGTTTTCGGCAGATACCGAAACGACCAGAGATCTTCATGCCATGCTACAAGACACCATGGATAGAATGTCATTACGAGGCAGTGATTTAGAAGCATTTCGCTTAATGGCCATTGCGACAAAACAAGAAGATCTTACACAACAAGCGTCAGTCATGATTAATTATCTCACAGACAAATTGGATCAAGCGTATTTTCAAATTGAAGAGCGTGCAGACGCATTAGCGGCCTACATTAAAAGTGGAAAGAACGATGTGAGCATCTTACCAAACACATCACGCCCTGCTGCTAATGATCAGAAATACGCCTACACAAGATCAGCGTAAGTTACAGATCAACAAAGGTGTGTTTTTCTGACCGCGCGCCACCATGGGTAACGGCGCCTTTTTCGGCAGAGCCAACAGTTTGGGTATATTTCCAAATCGCACCTGATTGATATTGATGCTCATGCGGTTTCCAGCTTTTCTTACGCTCCGCTAACTCATCGTCGGATAATTTCACTTCCATCATGCCTGTTTCGGCATCAATGCGGATAATATCACCATCTTCAATGAGACCGATTGGCCCGCCGACATAAGCTTCGGGGGCAACGTGCCCAACGCAGAACCCACGCGTTCCACCAGAAAAACGACCATCAGTGATAAGAGCAACTTTATCGCCCAGACCTTGCCCATAAATGGCAGAGGTTGTCGAAAGCATTTCACGCATACCCGGCCCACCTTTTGGCCCCTCGTTGCGGATCACAAGGACTTGCCCTGCTTTGATTTCTTTATTTTGCACAGCATCGAAACAGGCTTGCTCGCCTTCAAAGACACGGGCTGGCCCTTCGAAAATCAAGCTTTCAAGACCAGCGATTTTCACGATTGAACCTTCTGGGCATAGGTTACCTTTTAAGGTCACAACACCGCCTGTTGGGTGGATTGGATTTGATACCGGAAATACAACATCTTGATCTTTTGGCAAGGTAACGCCTTCTAGATTTTCAGCTAATGTTTTACCTGTGACTGTCATGCAATCACCATGCATGAAACCATTATCAATCAGCTCTTTGATGACAATACCAACGCCGCCAACATCAAATAAATCTTTGGCGACATATTTACCGCCTGGACGAAGGTTGGCAATTAATGGTGTGCGTTTAAAAATCTCACCAACGTCATGAAGGTCAAAATCGATGCCGCATTCATTCGCCATCGCAGGAAGATGAAGACCCGCATTTGTTGAACCGCCTGTTGCCGCAACAATAGCCGCCGCATTTTCGAATGATTTACGCGTCACAATATCGCGTGGACGTAAGTTCATTTCAATTAATTTCATTACCGCTTTACCCGACTGCGTTGCGTAGTCATCGCGGCTTTCGTATGGTGCAGGAGCGCCCGCAGAGTTAGGTAACGCTAAACCGATTGCCTCAGAAACACAGGCCATCGTATTAGCGGTAAATTGACCGCCGCAAGCACCCGCTGATGGACAAGCCACACATTCAAGTTCTTTTAAATCTTCATCGGAAAACTCACCAGAGGCGTGTTTACCAACCCCTTCAAAAACGGATATCACATCAACATCTTTACCGCGGAATTTCCCCGGTAAGATTGAACCGCCGTACATAAAGACAGATGGCACGTTTAGGCGAAGCATCACCATCATCATACCCGGCAATGATTTATCACAACCCGCCAAACCGACCAGCGCGTCATAACAATGACCACGCATTGTAAGCTCAACAGAATCGGCAATAATCTCACGTGATACGAGCGAAGAGCGCATACCTTCATGCCCCATAGCGATACCATCGGTCACGGTAATAGTTGTAAATTCGCGGGGTGTCCCTTCTGCGGCTTTCACACCTTTTTTCACAGCTTGCGCCTGACGGGACAGTGCAATATTACAGGGCGCGGCCTCGTTCCAACATGTTGCCACACCGACAAGTGGTTGATGAATTTCTTCTTCGGTAAGACCCATCGCATAATAGTACGAACGATGCGGCGCAGATTTTGCCCCTTCCGTCACATAGCGTGATACAAGTTTCGATTTATCCCATTTTTTTGATTTATCAGATGGATCAGCCATAAAAATTCCTTTTCTTGAAAACATGAATTTTTAACACGATGAAAGCTTAGAAGACAGTATTTTTTGAATAAAAAGCTATTCGCTTAAGGTTCTGGATTTGAATTCCGATAACGTAAACCATCAGCATATATGCCCGCCGTTCTTATTGCTGTGGTTAACCCAACAGCAATACCTAATACAGCAGTCGCCGCAATATTGAATTTTACATTATTAGATGTTGCCCAAGTGGCAACAATTGGGCCACCAGCCATACCAACGCCAGTTGCTAAGCCTATTGCAGCCGCGGAGAATTTTTCTGATTTAGTTAGTTCTGTATTTTCCATGAGTGAAAAATAGCAAGAATATAGCATTATGTCAACTAATCGTTAGGATCAACAGGCATATTGTTTTTACGTTTTGCCTTTGTTCGGGCGTGCTCAATCGCTTTTTTGAAGCGGATTGGTTGCGCGATTGGTGGCAAGATGACTTCACCCACACCCATACCACGCACCATCACACGACCATAACCAAACAGACGACCCAAGATTCCTTGGATCACATTCACACCCTCAACACGATCAATATTGATTTCGCCCACGGCGCGGGCAACAAGGCCACGTTTATAAACAAGACGAATATCAGTTACACCAATTTCAGTCGTGGCTTTAATGATCATCATTTGTGCGAACTTTAATAAGCCCATAAGCAATACGATGAAAGAGAGGATTTTAATCCCCGGGTGAAGACCCGCTAAGTCTGACATAAAGTTTCCTGACGCAGGAGAACCGCCAACAAGTAACGGTCCCAACTTAATACCAGCAATCAAAATAATAATCGCGATAATGATACTGAACACAATATTGAAAAGGGCAATAAACACATACATCCAATGAAATTGGGCAACGTGTATAAGCTCTTCATCATCACTGATTGATTGTCTGATATATTCCATTATTTAATCTCCAAAAGAAATGCCAATGCCGCGTGCGGTTTTAACCATAGTATCATTCGGATCAACATCTTGATAGGCAGCAATAGCATCCTCGATGGCAACGTCAACAATCTCACGATTTTTCCATGCGACCATACGATCAAATTTACCTTCCGCGACAAGTTCAACCGCTTTCACACCAAAGCCACTAGCAAGCAAGCGGTCATTATATGTTGGTGGTGCGCCACGTTGAACGTGTCCAAGAACAGTCACACGCGCTTCAAACCCTGTTGCCTTAGAAATTTCTTCGCCAAAGTAATTACCAATGCCACCGTAACGTTTCTGGCCATCAGTATGCGTCACCATGTAAGGTTTATCATCTGTCGTTTTCACGGCTTCTGACACAACAACCAGCGCAAAGTTACGCCCTTTTGTTTTTACCTTTTTGATTTTTTCGGCAATTTTTTCGATTGAGTATTTAAGCTCAGGAATAAGAATAACATCAGCGCCGCCCGCAATACCTGCGGCCAAAGCGATATGTCCAGCGTCACGGCCCATAACTTCCAAGATCATCACACGATCATGGCTGGCCGCCGTCGGTTGAAGACGATCAAGTGCCTCTGTTGCCACAGATACAGCCGTATCAAAACCAATAGAGGTTTCTGTTTCACCAATATCGTTATCGATTGTTTTAGGAATACCAACCATAGGCACGCCGCCTTGTTGTGCGAAACGACGTAAAATAGCGTGAGAACCATCGCCGCCAATACCAATAATAGCATCAAGGCCTAGCTTGTGACAGTTATCAACAATTTCCCCACTGCGGTCTTTAAACGAGCCATCAGGCATGGGAAAATGCCATGGATCACCTTTATTGGTTGTTCCCAATATTGTACCGCCCATCCGCATCACGGTGCCATCAAATTCGTCTGGCTTAAGGGTGCGCACATCAGGCTCATCACCCAACAATCCAGCCGTACCATCGATCAGGCCAATAACTTCCCAGCCCTTTTGATCCGCGCTGTGGACAACGGCACGAATAGCCGCATTGAGCCCCGCACAGTCACCACCACTGGTTAAAATTCCGATTTTCTTCTTAGCATTGCTTTTGGATTCATTTGTCATGATTAATTTTGTACCTTATAAGTCCCTAGAAACCAAAAGAAAATTTGGTTTGATTATCACTTTTCCATTCTTTTTCTACACTTTTGTCAAAATATCTGATATACTATTTACTCAAAAATCATATTATTGAACAACTTAAGCGGTAGTCCTAATAAGCTAATGGAAGACATTACTGACCTCGAAGAAAAGCTCGTTGAATTAGAACGTGAGCACAAAGACCTAGACGATGTTATTGATCGCCTTAAGGAAAGCGCCTCTGTGGACTTTTTTCAGATTAAACGTCTTCAAAAGAAAAAGCTTCAGCTTAAAGATATGATTCAAAAGCTTAAAAGTGAAATTATTCCCGATATTATCGCCTAATTAGTTTCTTCTTGATTTTTCAAACCAAATAAACAATTCTTCGCCTATGACACATTCAGACGAAAATCCACTTGTTGGTATCATAATGGGCTCTCAATCAGATTGGGAGACGATGAGTAAAGCGCATGACATTCTGCATGATTTAGGCATCCCACACGAATGTAAGATTGTATCTGCACACCGCACACCAGACCGTATGCGTGACTATGCTCGTAGTGCAAAGGAGCGTGGATTGCGTGTTGTTATTGCAGGTGCAGGTGGCGCGGCGCACTTACCTGGAATGGTTGCAAGCTGGACACCTCTTCCCGTCCTTGGCGTTCCTGTTGAGAGTAAAGCCCTTAAAGGCATGGATAGCCTGCTGTCTATTGCCCAAATGCCTGGTGGTATCCCTGTTGGAACATTGGCGATTGGCGAAGCTGGCGCAAAGAATGCTGGCTTATTGGCTGGCGCTATTATTGGTGCCTTTGATGATGACGTTCAAAAGAAATTGGAAGAGTATCGCAAAGCCCACACAGACAGCGTGGCGGAAGAGCCTAAGTAAGCTAAAAACTACCGTATAAATCCTCTGGCTTTTGCCTCAACCTTGAATTCCGCAAAAGCTTGTGTTTGCGCCAATCTGCGATCCAAGAGAAGACCAATTTCTCTAGCCTCTGTTGTTATAGCAGAAACACCCAATACCGCATGAGACCATTCCCGACCAATATTTCCATGCTCACATATTACCATGTTATTCCTATCGAATATAACTTGCAATTGGGCGGAAATATTCTCATCTGTCCCGCTAAAAAAAAGGTTACAATCTTCTGGGATGAGTGAGGAGACATCCACCCTTTCCAAACATCCAAAGGTTGCGCTTTTTCCAAACACACCAGAATAATCGCTTCGCCCCTCTCGAACAAAATCATCATTTGCATTAATTAAGCCGTTGGTAAACCTTGTCTTTCCCGACCCAACATCTCCAATAATAGCGATTTTTAGAGTTTCATCCCCTATAGCATCCATAGCATTATCACGCGCAAAAACAGGAGCCAATAATGCACCGATAGATTCAGTTGCACTTTCCGAAGAAGAAAATAGATGACTTGTATCTGGACGCATCCTTACAAATGGCCACCCTTTTGTGGACGCCTTTTTAAAAGAACGTTGCGAACCACCCCAGCCAGGTTGTATTAAATTGGCATTATTCATATAAGTTTATTAGAGACAAAATAAAATTATGTCAATAAACATCTCTCTTGATAAATCAATCTCTTAACGGCATAAAAGACATATGAAAGTTGAAAGCAAAGTTTTAGGTATTTTGGGTGGTGGTCAATTAGGGCGTATGTCGGCAATGGCCGCGGCAAGATTGGGGATTACAACCCATATTTATTGCCCCGAAGAAGCGTGTCCCGCTAGCCTTGTGACGCCGTATTTCACGTGCGCTGAATACACGGATAAAGAAGCTCTAACAAAATTCGCCAACAGTGTTGATGTTATCTCTTACGAATTTGAAAATATTCCCGTTGAAACAATCGAATTTCTGACTTCAATTAAGCCTGTTTATCCTGACAGTAAACTTTTAGAAGTATCGCAGAACCGATTGAAAGAAAAAGACTTTTTGAACTCCATTGGAGTCCTCACAGCACCATGGGCACCCGCCCGATCCGTCGAAGATATTGCCACAACATTTGGCAAATGGGGCTTAAATGAAGCCATTATAAAAACGACCCGTTTCGGATATGATGGAAAAGGTCAAATATTTCATAGGGATGGCGATGATATCTCATCCAGTTGGGCATCATTAAACACAGACGAGGCCGTGATTGAGGGTGTGATAGATTTCGACTATGAAGTATCGATTATTATCGCCCGTGACCTTCAAGGACAAATGGCGGTTTACCCTCCTGTTATGAATGAACATAAGAATCATATATTGGATAAAACACATTACCCAAGCCCGCTTCCTGAAAGCCTCGCCATTGAGGCGGCGGAAATGGCACGTAAGATTGCAGATGCCGTTGATTTGGTTGGCGTACTGGCGCTTGAGCTGTTTGTGACGAAAGATGGCAAGCTTCTCGCAAATGAAATTGCACCCCGCACCCACAATAGTGGCCATTGGACGATTGATGCTTGTGCGGTGTCCCAATTTGAAAATCATGTGCGTTGCGTGACGGGGCTACCTGTTGGTGCGCCAGAGCCGATTATCGCTGCAGAAATGCATAACTTGATTGGTGATGATATCCAAAAGCTGGATGATTACCTGAAGACACCACGCGCCCACATTCATTTGTATGGTAAAACGGAAGCGCGTGAAGGCCGTAAAATGGGACATGTGACTATCTTAAAGAAGTAGATTACACCCTTCTATTAAAGGAGTGTTAAACTATAACTAAGTCACTTGGCTGTTGAGACATGATCTTAGATAGGTCTGGCAGTTGTTGTTCTAACATAAGGCGTAGTGATGATGGGGATTCTACAAAATATTGCCTCAAACAATCGCCGAGCTGCTCTCGATCACTTTGAAAAGGTAGAATTTCTAAAACCGCTTGGAAACTTTTAATACAATCAATAGCATCTTGGTGATGCCCTTTTTCTAAATTTCGTCGATAATCAGCAATCATTGTAGAACAACTAAAATATGGGTCTTCTTGGTATATTTCTCTGTGCTTGTTATTCTGTGTCATGATCTGCTTTCTTAACCTCTTTTTAACTATTATGTAAACACTCTACCAGTGTTGGTTATCAAATGTCAAAAAGCTGTACGAAATGCCCTAGACTCTGGCGGTGCAAGCTATATTCTAAGCGTGATTATTTATAGAGGATTCTTATTTCAAATGACAAAGACACGTATCGAAACAGACACCATTGGTGAAGTTGAAGTCCCCGCGGACGCTTATTATGGCGCGCAAACACAACGCTCGCTTCAAAACTTTGATATTGGGACGGAAAAAATGCCTGCGGCATTGGTTCGTGCCCTGGGTATTCAAAAGAAAGCCGCGGCAATGACCAATATGGCGCTCGGTGCGATGGATACGAAAATTGGTGACCCTATCGTCAGTGCCGCAGATGAAATTATTGATGGTACGTTGGCCGATCAGTTTCCTCTGGCTGTTTGGCAAACAGGCTCAGGCACACAAAGTAATATGAACGCCAACGAAGTTATTGCAGGACGCGCCAACGAAGCCCTAACAGGCACACGTGGCGGTAAAGACCCTGTTCACCCGAATGATCATGTGAATATGGGGCAATCATCAAACGATACATTCCCAACCGTGATGCACATTGCGGCGGCGGAGCAAGTGCATAGCGCGCTGATCCCTGCCCTATCTGATCTTCACGAAGCATTGGAAAATAAAGTTAAAGCCTTTGCCAAGATTGTTAAAAACGGTCGTACACATTTGCAAGATGCGACGCCTTTAACATTGGGTCAGGAATTTTCTGGCTATGCGAAGCAAATCGAATATGGATTGGCACGTATCGAAGCGACAATGCCGCGCCTAATGGAATTGGCACAAGGCGGCACAGCCGTGGGTACTGGGATTAATTGTAAAATTGGTTTTGCTGAAAAATTCGCAGAAAACGTCAGTGAGATTACAGGCTTAGAATTTCAAACAGCAGAGAATAAATTTGAAGCATTGGCCGCGCATGATGCGATGGTTGAATTATCTGGAATGTTAAACGTCATTGCGACGTCATTGATGAAAATTGCCAATGATATTCGCTTGCTAGGCTCTGGCCCGCGCTCTGGTATTGGTGAAATTATATTGCCTGCGAATGAGCCAGGTAGCTCAATCATGCCCGGTAAAGTAAATCCGACGCAGTGTGAAGCATTGACGATGGTTTGCGCGCAAGTGATGGGCAATCACATGGCAGTCACGATTGCGGGAAGCCAAGGACATTTTGAATTGAATGTTTACAAACCCGTTATGATTTACAACGTGTTGCAGTCTATTCAACTTATCAGTGATGCGTCCAATTCATTCCGCAAGAACTGTATTGAAGGTATCCAAGCCGATGAGAAACGCATCAAGATGTTGATGGAGAATTCATTAATGCTGGTGACGGCGCTTAATCCGCATATAGGTTACGATAAAGCCGCCAAGCTGGCGAAGACCGCATACAACGAAGGTACATCATTGAAAGAGGCTGGTGTTCAGCTTGGCTATCTTACCGAAGATGAATTTGACCAATGGGTTAAACCTGAAGACATGATTGGGCCGAAGGATTAATAGAAGATGTCAGACAACCTTTCTGACATTCTCAACGCCCCTATCGTAAAGCGATCTGTTATGATCGCGGGACACGCAACCAGTGTGTCGATTGAAAAACCATTTTGGGATGCGTTTAAGGCACTTGCCGATAAGCAGAATAAATCACTCAATCAATTAATTACCGAAATCGACGAAGCGCGCTCTGTGAACTTATCGAGCGCTATTCGGCTTTATGTCTTGTCTAATGTAACAGAATACAATAACAATAGTTATGGATAAAAAAGAACCGCGTAGAATTATTACTGAAGATGAGACAATTCCGCCTTCAGACTTAGACTTAACATTGCCAAATGTTGACCAATCCCAAGTTCTTGTAACTCCCACTGAATTTTTGTTTTTGAACAAGACGCAACGTCTCCAAGCAAAGATGCTCCTGTAGAAGGGCCAGATGGCACCATTTTCGTAGAAAGCCCTGCTGTAGAAGCGCTTGGGTCTGAAGATGGTATTATTGACCTTACATCTGTAAAACAAATTTTAGTTCCAAGCGGCATCGAAACAAGTGACGCCGAAAGCACAATTTCACAAAGCACTTCTGCTATAATTGTCCAAGCTGATGCTCTACCTAAACGCGGACGTTAAAGCGCTTTAGTTAAAACAACCCCTTAAGTACATTATTAATCGCCTCTTCAGGGTCTCCGCCTTTAAGTAATTCTTTTACGGCATCCTCTGGCTTTTCAATTTTCTTTGGCGCTGGTGCAGGAGCAGGTTCCGCTTTAGGAGCAGGCGCTACTTCATTTGCTGGCGCAGACTCAACGGGTTCTGCCTTTGGTTCAACTGGCGTAGGGGCTGCTTTTTCTTTTGGCTTCAAGAAATTATTGATGAGTTTTTCAGGGTTTAAGTTCTTCGTATCCAACTCACCGCCTTCACCAACGATACCGAATTTCTTTAATTTTTCCGTTGTGTCTTCACCTAATAAACCTGGCAATTCTTTTCCTAATTTACGTTTTAGCTTTTGAGAAATGTAATCTTCAATAACATTAGTTCCCAACGTCTTAGGGTTACTGAGAGAGCCTTTAATTTTAATGCTGAATGGGTCTAGATCCGTCACGCTTTTTAACGATATTTTATTATCAACATTAATCAGCCATTTCGGAAGATCCGCATAACCAGTCGTATTGATCACTGCATCACTGCTATCCATGACCATTGATGTGATGTTTGTGATACCTTTCGTGATTTTAAAGTCACCTTTTACTGTATCAAATTTTGTTTGACCACCATTAAGCGCGCCACTGACAAGCGACGTTGCCGATGTGATAAGCTTTTCTTCCGTCGCCAAACCACGCGCCAATTTTGCCAAATCAAATCCTTTAATGGCAACATTAGTCCCGTTTAAGTTTGCATCACCATTAAGGGCATTCACAAGGGCATTCGCACTGCCACCTGTTGATTTAACGTCCATATCAAAATTGACTGTTCCTGATGTTTTTAACTTGCCTGATCCGCTTAACGCACCCGCTAAGTTTTGAAGATTAATATTGTTCATACCACTTTTCAAACTTAAGCTAACAGGGCTGGCATTTACTTGTGTTGATAACGTTGCCTGACCGCCAAATACGCCGGCTTTCATCCCATTCACAACCATTTTACCATTACCAATTTTAAGATCAGTTGATGGTTTTGTGAAATTCCATTTACCGTATGTTAAGGACGAAGCACTAAGGTCGATATCCAAATCAAGACTATTCATCCATGATAAATCAATCGGTGCCGTTGACCATTTTCCACCGCTCTTACTTGCGCTAGAAGATCCACCAGCAGATGAACCACCGCCAGATGATTTTGCACCGAGCAAGCTATCTAAGGCAATTTTTCCTGCCGCAATATTACCACGAACAGAAACAGGTTTTGCCCCTGAATTGATATCTAAGTTACCCGCGAAATTTGTATCGCCGAAGACAACTTTCATATCAGACAATTTAATTGCCTTGCCGTTAATGTCGGCTTTTGAAGAATAGTTGATTGCTTGTTGAAGGCCTGCTTGTCCTTTAAAGCCTGGTGAAACGGCTTGGATGGCCTTCACAAGATTAGGGTGCTTCAAACCAATAGAAAGGTTTGAGTAAGCTGGCTTGCCCAATAAATCGGTTGCAATTCCTGCCGCTTCTAATTGACCACCCAAAGCTTTTACATCAGCTTTGAAGTTAAGCTTATCTGTCGCGCCCGTTCCTGAAACATTGGCTTCTAATGCATTTAGACCTGCTGGCAATTTGGAGACATCCACTTTTAATGCCTTGGCAAGTTGCCCTAAGTTTTTTGTTTTTGTGTAAACGTTAAGATCAATACCACTCAACGCTTGGAGATTAGCAACCTTTCCTTTGACATTGAACGCCGCCCCCGCAAAATTATTGACGGCAGCTGTTTTTAACGTCAACGCATTACCAATCATGCTTCCCGTTAAGCGAAGGCCATTTAGGTCTGCATTATTAATGCTTGCTTTTTGCAAGCTTACGTCGAAATCCAAATCCATTGGTAGTGAAAATCCTTGGATAGGCTTAACGGCTTCTTTAGCGCTTTTTGGTGATGAGCCATCTGTAGAGGCGGTTTTCTTTTTACCTTGCGCCACCATGATACGATCAAGATCAAGGCTGTCCGCACTAATGTCGATAGACACGCGTGCGCGACCATTGGCTGTTGTTGCGGGTTTATAGCTTCCGCCTAATCCAACAACCATTTGATCCAATTTCAGGACACTGTCTTTAAGTGTAATCGCCGAACCGTTCAGACCACCGTTTAAATCAAACTGCGCTGAATTATAAAGCTTCGTCACAGCGTCCGTATTGGCTTTTGGTGCAAACGATTTAAAGAACGCGGCCAGTTGATTGACTTGTCCGTTCACACTGTAAGAGAAATTTGGATCCGAATAAACAACCTGCCCTGTCTTCGGTGAGTTTGATGACGCCGCATAAGCAATCGTTGCGTTACCATTTACGCGTCCCTGCCCTGGCAATTCCATTGCTTTGAAAGTTGTTTTAATCACTTTGCTGTCTTTTTTGATATCAAGAAAAACGCCTTTGATTTCATTGCCTTGAAATTTCACACCGCCCAGATCAAATTTCATATCTGCATTAATCGGCATTGGTAAAGTTAGGCTTTGCGGGATGAATGATTTTTGCGCTGCCGCATTTGCAGATTTAATAAGTCCGCTTGATTGCGCCACTTTTTTCGCTGGCACAAAATCATCAATATTAAGCATCGAAGATGATTTGATATTGCCCGTGACGATTAAAGGATTTTTACTATCAATATTTTGAACTGTGATTTTTCCGTTACCAACAAAGTCACCCAAAGCCAATTTCAACTCGTTGAATGAGGCTTGCTTTTGATTTGCGGTAAGCACGCCATCAAGCGCGATTGATTTATTATAGCCGCCCAAAGACACACCTGTGACTTCTTGTAATTTTGCTGGCGAGTTAATATTTAACTTGGTTTTACCTTGCACATCGAATGGCGCCTTAATTGATGTCACACCATTGAAGTTTAAAGATGTCTGCGCATCAGGCAAGTTCACAGCCGCGTTGATTGTTAAACCTTCATCTTGTTTCGGCAGTTTACCCGTACTGGCGTCAATTTCAATTTTCTTATCTTGGTAAACAACATCGCCTTTTAAATCAAAAGGACCGTTTAAACTGTTTGCTTTTAATTCTACGTTCACATCTTTCGCATATTGCGATGCACCTGTTTGGTGATTAATGAAGGACAATTTACCTTCTTTAATTTCTAAACGATCAAGGGCGATAGAATCCATAAATTTATTCGGTGTTTTTGCTTCTTCTGCTGGCGTTGTTTCTGCTACGTCTTGCGCATCTTTAACACTGTTTAATTTATCTGTTGTCCATGATGGGCGACCATCTGCCATGATTTCAATTTGAATATCTGGTGCAATAAGACTGATTGATTTTACTTTTACTTCTTTTTTAAGAAGTGGCATGAGCTCAACACTGACTTCGGCACTTTTCATTGTTAGAATGTTATCAAATTTTTTCTTTAATGGTGCTTCAACTGTTAGGCCTTTAATCTCAACATGAGGACTAGGAAGTAAGCCTAATGATAAGTCCCCTGCAATCTCAATATTTAAGCCTGTCGCATTTTGCACTTGGCTGGTGATTTGAGATTTATATTTGTTCCAATTCACAAAATTCGGCCCAACCACCGCCGCAACGATCAAAAGAGCAAAAATGGATATAAGGGATATGACAAGACGCATACTGAAAATCTTTCTGATTAAAAATAGGTTATATTGAGCTTACGCTTTTATAGGGCATACGTTCCAATTCCTCAACGTTTATCACGTTGAGGGTGCAAATGATTTTATATTAAGTAAAATAATTACAGGTTACGGGCTACTTTATCACGCGCATCTATGGCGGCGTCCATGTTATCTGCTGATGTTTCATGAACAATCGCGATGACACTGCCACCTTTTTGGGCAAATACTGCAGAAGCAGATTTTCCGCCGTTACCACTGATGCAAGCAATCTCATAAGCTTGTCTGCCATTTGGTGCCGTTGCTGGTAACGATGCAAAATCACCCGCACATTTTTGTTTCTCACGAGCGATGTAGCCTTGGACAAACTGGTTTAGGTTTTGACCATTTGTTGCAACTTCTGCTCGGCCATTCACGCCTTGTGAATTCCATGAGTATAATCCGCTACGTTGTTTCGCAACACGCGCATCAGACAAACCAGATTGCGCCAATATTTGTTGGATCACACCTTGGTTGAAGTTTGATGTTTGCACAACCGGTGAAGCCGCGGCGCGCGGTGCCGCCTGCCTTACAGGCGCCGCTTGACGCAAAGGTTGCGCCGCAACAGCTGGTACAGACGGTGTAAAACCAGCAGATGGTGTTACACGTTCATTTGAATATGCGGCCAAACGCTGGCTCTGATCGGCGAGCTGTTTTTGTGCTTGTGCTAGTTGTTGTTCTTTTTGTTGCAACGCCGCCATCTTCGCATTGGCTTGCGCCATTGTTTTTTGCGCTGTTTGTAACGCTTGGGTTTGCGTTTGCAACGCCGCCTCAGCCGCCTTTACTTGTTGCTCTTTCAAACGTGCCGCTTCCAATTTTGATTGTGCGGCCGCCAATTGTTGCTCTTGCTGTTTAAGTGCTTGCTCTTTTAAACGTGCTTGCGCCAATCTTTCTTCGGCTGCGGCGATCTTTTTCGCTTCTTCCAACGCTTCAAGTTTTCTTTTATCTGCTAATGCTTTTAATTGCTGTTCTCTTTGTTCTTGTTGAACCATCAAGGCCTTGGCAGAAGAAATCTTCGCAGCTTCAGCTTTAAGTCTAACTTCTCGTTCTTTCAACGCGAGTTCTTTTTGGCTAAGCGCGTTTAATTTCGCTTCAGCGGCGGCTACTTTTTTCGCCTCCATTTGGACGCGTTGCTCTTCTGCTCTAAGCGCTTGCTCTTTATTTTTGGCTTGCGCTAACTCTTGTTCAAGCTTCGTAAGTCTCGCTTGCGTCTTCTCATCTACAACATTTACTTTCTGAGATTCTTCAGTAAGGCGCTGCTCTGCTTGTGCCAATTTATTTTCTAAATTTGCTAACTTTTTACGTTGCGCGTTATCCGTCACAGCAGGATCAAATAACATTTGCTCAAGCTCTGTTTTTTCCTGACGATGCGATAATTTTTGTTGTTCCAACAATAAGCCCAGACGTTTAATTTCACGTTGTGCCTCGTTGTAACGTTTCAACGATTGTTGCATCTTTGGATCGCCAGACAATGCACTTAATTGCGTATCTTCTTGAACGCGGCGCAGCTCTTCAATTTCTTTTGCCAATGACAAATTATCAGATTGAGATGCCTCTAACTTTTTCTCATAAGCGCGAATTCTTTTTAATGCCTCGTTACTTGTATCAACAAAAGTCGCATCAATCTGGCTACGTGCGTTACGCGCTTCCATATAAAGGGCACGGTTTTCTTTTTCCAAATCAGCCAACTCTTTACGAATTTCTTTTAGTTCAGCTTGCGCTTGCGGAGATTGCGTATCAACCTTAGCCAGTTTCTTTTCTTGATTTTCCATGTCCGCTGCAATGCGGTCACGTGCGTCACTTAACTTCTTAGCTGTTTCTTTCGCAACTTTTTGATCTTTGTTGAAAACAATATTAACTGATTCTTTTTCAGGTTCTTTTTCGGCTTGAGGCTTTGGCTCTACTTCTGGCTCTGGCGCACGCGGTGTTTTTAGCTTTGCTTCATTTTTTGATATAGAGACATTGTCTTTAGCAACACTTTTTGAAAACGGTTTCGGGAATTTATCTTCTGGGAAAGCATCCGCAGAAACTTCTGCCATTTTGGGTTTAGGTGTTTCGGTCTTCTTGAGCGGTGTTGCCTTTACCGTGGGCGCTGGCATCGGTTTAGGCATTTCCTCAACCATTGCCGTCTTCACTTCTGGCTTTTTAATTTCAGCCTTTTTAACTTCAGGTTTTGCTTGAGCAACTGCTTTTGGCATTTCCAATTTTGGTTTTTCTTCAGCGAAGCTTCCATAACGTTTACCCGCCGCAGAAACTGCATCAGGTCGCCCCCATACAGATGAGTTTAAATCAACATCTTTAGAAACACGATTTGTATTTATTGTCGCAACTTTTGGTTCTTGTTTTACTTCTTCTTTTTTAACGACAACTTTTGGAGCTTCAACTTTAGGCGGCTCAACTTTGGTTGGCTTTATTTTTACTGGTTCTAGTTTCTTAGGTTCTGGCTTAACTTCTTTGATCTTGCTTTCAACACGTGCCATCTCGATAGGTTTAACAACCTTCTTTTCTTCCACTTTTGCCGCAGGGACAATAATAGGTGGCGGTGTCACGATTGCTTCTGGCGCATCGATTTTCTTTAGAGCAACTGGCTTATCATCCGCCGCCTTTTTCATTGTTGCTAACTTTTCAGGCGCAGGGATGCTTAGTTTCTTCGGTACTTCTTTCTTAGCTTCTTGAACAGCAAGCTTTACAGGTTCTGCTTTTTTAATTTCAGATTTGGCCAATTCCGCTTTTGGTATCTCTAGCTTTTTAGGAGCTGCCTTTACTGCTTCAGCTTTCACTGCTTCAGCTTTTTTGACAACAGCTTCGGCTTTCTTTTCCATTTCGGCGACAACACCGTTATCGACTTTTTGTGCGCTAAAGTTTGATGCTGTTTGAACAACGCCTTCGCCTTTTAAGCCAGCCATACATTTTCTTAACTCATCACGCCCCGTGCTTAATTCTTGCATCGCGAATTGATAATTCTTACCGTCAATGTCTGCCTTAAGCTGACCTGATTTTTGAAGCGCATTGAAGAAGTCTTCATCGTAACCTAAACGCACAACCAATGCTTGCGGTGAAGCAGGCATCATTTCATAAGCGCGTAATTTTCCAGGGGCTGGCTGTAGCTTAATGCTATACGCCTTTTCCATCTTTAATTTCTCTTCTTGGAAATCAATCGCCAAAGAATACTCATCCTTTGTGCTTTGTCCGAAGGATAAAACGACGTTTTGGTTATATTGGCGCGCCAAGGCACAATAGCCGTCGTCTGCCGTTGCGCCATCAATCATGGTGGCTGTCCATTTACTCTTAGGCGACAGCTCAATGATTGGCGTTTCTTTTGCCAAACTTGGTAATGCCGTCGTTAGCAAAAGGGCAACCCCTGCCGCACCCAATGTTATTTTGCTTAGTGTTGCTTTTTTGGTCGGAAGAGAATTTTTTGATGTTTTATGAGACATGATTTTTTCTTCTTTAATTATCCAATTTTAAACGCGTGACGATTCAATATATAATGTTTTCTTCCCAGTATTTGGGTCATTATTTAATTGTGCCGCAGGGCGTATTTTTTGATCTTTATATTGATTTAATAGTGACTGTAACGCGTCTTCATATGATCCATTTGATGAGATCGGGCTACGTACAGCGAAACCTTGGTTTGCTTGCCAGATAAATTCAACACCCGCTTTTGATGACCAAGACTTTAAAACTTGCTCAAGACTTGTGCCGACTGGCGCTGACCATTTACTGCCCATTGTCGATGATCTATTGGTGCCTGTATTCGATGTTGAATATTGTGGCATCAAAGGTGTCGGCGCAGATGATACTTGTGTCATCGGTGAACGTGGAGACATACTTGGTGATGAACTAGGCGCACCCTTCATACTGGCATCCAAACCAGAAGCCGCAGCATTACGTGCCATCAATGTTTGTACGGCATCTTCGAAAGTCCCCATGACACGAATATCATCGCTCACTTTACTGTCTTGGCTTGCTTGCCAATCAAGTTTAACACCAGCCATCTTTGCCCAGCCATCCAATGTGGCCTTCATAGACGCGCCTGCTGTTGCTTGCCAAACTTGACCTTTTTGACGGGCTTGTGTGCTTTGTTGTTGATTAGAAACTCTAGCAGGCTCTGGTGTGACTTTATCACCCCATTGACCTAGCGCGTTCCCACGTGCATTGCCGCTAGGCATACTTGTAGGAGCAGAAACATTTTGCACTTTATTATTCAGCGGTGCGCCACCTGAACAACTTTGTAAATCCGTAAGGCCATTTTGCACATTGCCTAAATTAAATGTCATTGGGTTGTCTTGGATATCCAATGTCATACGTCCAGCGGAAGCCAGCGCATTGTAAAAACCATTGAGCGGACGCATATTGAAAATTAACGTACTTTTTGAAAACGCCGTCGCAGAAATGTTTTGGTTATACGCTTGATCAAGAGACAGCTTCGCATTGTATTTACGACCTTGCGTGAAGACATCTTGGCGGAAATCTATCGCCATCGCCAGCATCTGTCCGTTAAAGCCAGAAAAGCGAACCACATAACCATTATCAAAATTGGTTGAAATCATGCAAGGTAGATCAATATTTTCAAGACCACGAACATTTTTCATTTCGTTATCTTGTACGTTCCATCCGGCCACAGGCATAAATTGCGGAATATTACCCGCCTGCCCCATAGCCATTGGAGCCATCTGCGCTTGCGCTGTATTTGCAACTGCGCCTAGCAATAGCATGGCAAAGAGTAGTGTAGAAAAGAGTACGGCTAACCCTAATGACTTGTTCATGTCATACCTTCATCAAATTGTATAAAATCAAATGAACATAAGACGCTAAACCCCTGTACGCAAGCATATTTAAGGATTTTTACCGTTTTATGGGCAGTTTTTACGATGGGCGACGATCTGCTAAATGTATGATTTTTGCACCGCCACCTTTTGGAGGTTGAGGAGGTGTTGGTGGATTGAGGGCATCCTGCCCTGCTTGCAGAGACTCCCTAACACGTGGATAGGACACTTCAGGCATCTCATTTACGAACCTCAAATCAATTGCTGTTGTTAACAAAGTATTCACAGCCAACCAATGATATTTAAAATTTTCATGGATACCTAGACTATCATGCCCAATAGAATTGGAGACAGTTGCTGCTAAAGCTGAACCACCAGTCAACACCGCAATGGCGACTGCCCCCATCTCCATTCCACCGCCAATATGACTCGCATCTCTTACCCCTGCTCCATAAAAATTCTTAGCGTGCCTCAACGTTGAAAAAGCAGTATCCAGCGTTATATCTGCGGCTAAATTAAAGCTACCTTTTGCGTATTTCGCTAAGGTATTTGATTGGTCGGCGTTTGGGCCGTATCTTAATGGTAACGTTGCAACGCGTGCCGCCAAATCAAAAGCCGTTTGGCACATATTCTTTAGTCTTTTTACATCGTTCATCATATTGATTTTTCCTAATAATCGAATATAACTAGCAATGCAAAAATATTATGTCAATGGCTTATTCTTCACCACCAAAGCGGTGGGCGAGTGTGGACTCTAAAAAGCCGTCGATTTTACCGTCTAACACACCGGCGCTGTCAGTGGTTTCATGTGCGGTTCTGGCATCTTTTACCATTTGATAGGGGTGCAGGACATAAGAGCGGATCTGATGTCCCCACCCGATATCGCTTTTGGAATCATGCTCATCACTTGCGGCTTGTTCACGCGCTTGAATTTCAGCCTCATAAAGGCGCGCCTTCAACATACTCATGGCTGTCGCTTTGTTTTTATGTTGTGAACGTTCGTTTTGACAGGCCACAACAATCCCTGTGGGTTGGTGGGTAATACGCACGGCACTATCGGTTGTATTGACGTGCTGGCCTCCCGCTCCGCTTGAACGATACGTATCGATACGTAAATCTTTATCTTCAATTTCAATGTCAATGTTGTCGTCAATCACTGGCGTGACACCAATACTGGCGAAACTGGTATGGCGGCGATCATTTGAATCGAATGGCGATATACGCACCAAACGATGTACTCCTGTTTCGGTTTTAAGCCAGCCATAAGCCATATCACCAGAGACTTGGATCGTGGCGGATTTAATTCCTGCCTCTTCTCCATCGCTGATTTCAAGAATACTAACCTTATGCCCTTTGCTATCGGCCCAGCGTGTATACATACGTAGGAGCATCTGCGCCCAATCTTGGGCTTCGGTACCGCCAGAGCCTGAATTTATGTTCACATAAGCGTCATTCGCATCGGCTTCACCAGATAATAAGCTCTCAAGTTGACGCTTCTCAATCTCGATCTTCATAGCCTCCAAAGCGTCCTCTGCTTCTTGGACAATACCTGCGTCGCCTTCGGCTTCGCCCATTTCTACAAGTTCAAGATTATCGTTAAGATTAGTTTCAACATCGCGGACTGCTGTAATCTGCCCTTCAAGACGCGTGCGCTCTCGCATTAAACTTTGTGCTTTTTCGGCATCACTCCAAAGATCGGGGTCTTCAACGAGGGCGTTAAGCTCCTCTAGGCGTTTTGTGGCAACATCCCAGTCAAAGATGCCTCCTTAGAAGCGCTAATGCGCTCCTAATATCATTCGCAATGGATTCTACTTCTGCCTTCATAGCATTTTTATATCAGAAAATTTAAACAACGTCATGAGGAAATAGCGTCCTCGCGTTTACGCGCATGACGGCACTTGTATTAAGCCGCTTGATCCATATCCATGTGTGAAAATAAATCATGCATCATTTCCATGTAGGCATCGTCAACCATACCGGTCAGCATATGTCTGTCCATCATGGCTGGCTGGCCTGCATCTGCAAACTTATAACCATCGCTGGCTTGGGTGTGCATCATAATATCCATTGCATCGTCCATGACAGCCACAGGTTTGTGCCCGCTCATGAAGCTACCGATGAAGCGGCGTGTATGCGCCGTCATTTTCATTTTATCAAGGCTACGCTTACCACCAGGGATAATGACAGCGTCAAAATCAACGCCTAGCGCGCTGTTTAGTTGTGTATCAACGGCATAGTTGTGACCCCAATTATTTTCTTCTTCGTTCCAACCATTTACCAAACCTTGGTTCATGCTGATGATGCGTACACAAGCGTCCATCTCAGTTAGAAATTTCTG
>JALZUF010000147.1 GCA_023301785.1 Alphaproteobacteria bacterium
TTTGATATACCTACAGGGCCATAAAATTTTTAGCTATTATTCAAACGCCGCAAGGTCTGTCTGCGAACGTCCCAAAATAAGGGCATGGATATCATGCGTGCCTTCATAAGTATTGACGGCTTCTAAATTCATCATGTGACGAATGACGTGATATTCATCTGAAATCCCATTGCCACCCAACATATCTCGACATTGGCGCGCAATGTCCAATGCTTTGCCACAATTATTACGTTTCATCAAACTAATCGCTTCTGGTGCGGCGCGGTTTTCATCTTTTAATTGTCCCAACCTTAAGGCGGCCGTTAAACCCAATGTAATCTCGGTTTGCATATCGGCTAATTTCTTTTGCACCAACTGATGCCCTGCGAGCGCTTTGCCGTAAACATTACGATTCAAAACATAATCCAACGTCAGGTGCCAACACGCCTCGGCGGCGCCCATTGCGCCCCATGCGATTCCATATCGCGCAGAATTTAAACACATAAAGGGTGCTTTCAAACTAGATGCTTCTGGCAGACGATTTTCTTCTGGAATGAAAACTTCATCCATCATAATGCCGCCCGTGATTGATGCACGTAAACTAAACTTACCTTCAATCTTCGGTGCGCTTAAACCGTCCATACCTTTTTCAAGGAGGAACCCGCCAACTTTACCATCATCATCTTTTGCCCACACAACAAATACATCGGCAATAGGGGAGTTGGTAATCCATTGCTTCGCTCCAGAAACTTTATATCCACCTTTAACAGACTTTGCGCGGGTGATCATAGTCGATGGGTCTGATCCACCATCAGGTTCAGTTAAACCAAAACATCCCACCAATTCACCACTCGCCAAACCAGGCAGCCATCTCTTACGTTGTTCTTCTGATCCAAAAGTATAAATCGGATACATCACAAGGCTGGATTGCACTGATAACGCACTGCGATACCCACTATCCACGGCTTCCATTTCTTTGGCGATTAAACCATAGGCCGTGTAAGAAACACCGGGACAATCATATCCTTCAATCGTGGCACCTAATAAGCCCATGGCACCCATCTTTTTCATGATGTCGGGATCAAATTTCTCGTGACGATTTGCCTCGATAATGCCAGGTAACAGCTCCTTTTGCGCGAAGCTCCGCGCACTTGTCGCCACCATGCGATCTTCATCGCTTAACATCTCATTGAGGAGGAGGGGATCTTTCCAGTCGAATTCTGCTCTTTTCATGACAATATATTATCACGAAAAAGTTGAAAAATCATGAATTTATATAGCGATTATTAATGGAGTGGACGAACCACTGAATTTTGAGGCCTTCTTTCAATAGGAAGTGTTGCCTGTTGTGCATACCCTTCGGCTACAGCTTGCTCAGTCTTGCCAGTCGCACCAAGTTGATCACTATATTTCGCCACAAAGATTCTTGCAGCGTCTGTTAGTTCTCTGAACTGACCGCCTGATGGTTCCGATATTAATGTTGTATTGTTAAGTGTAACGTAGGCTTGGCCTTCTCTTGCTATATAAACAGGATCAGTGTCGTCAGGTATTTCCGTATATGCATCGGCGTGAATGGTTTTAAGGAAACCCTTGTCGTTTAATCCACTTAAAATGTAAGTGTCTCTTGGTGGTTCACCTTTTTCTAGTGCACGTTCGTAAAGACCAATATTATTTGGATCAATGAGAGCTACTATACGTTTACCTTTTGACATGAATGTTTTCCCTAAATCATTTACAAATACAATATAATATGTAAATTAATATTTGTCAATTATTATAAAAATATATTCTTTTTATGATTTTTACGCTAGATATGTCGTATGCAAATTCCAGATTCCCTTAGTCGACGCGAAATTATCATCGAATTCTTCCCTGTGGGGCAATTGGTGAAGGTGACGGCTATGGATACGGCAACACTGACCGAAATCTCAATCCAAGGGCCAAAATCCGCTGGGGAGGACACACTTAAGCGTAATGCGCTGAAACGCTTGGAATATGTCCTCAAGAAAAAAGCCATAATTCAATAATTTTATTGAAATTCAAGGCATACCGCCCTATAAAACCCTTATGAAACCTACAGTTGCAATCGCTAGTGATCATGGCGGATATGATCTAAAAGAATTTCTTAAAGACAGTTTTAAGATTAATTGGATTGATCTAGGCACAAATAGTGACAAAAAATCTGTCGATTACCCCGAATTTGGGTATGCCGTCGCTGGCGCTGTTGCCGAAGGCGAGGCTGAATTCGGCATTGCCATTTGCGGAACAGGTATCGGAATAGGTATCGCCGCCAACAGAAATCCTAAAATTCGCGCCGCAATGTGTACCGATGTAACGATGGCACGCCTGACACGCGAACATAATGACGCAAACGTGCTTTGTCTGGGGCAACGCCTTATCGGCACAGAAGTTGCGCTGGATATTGTTAAAACATTTTTAGAAACAGAATTCGAGGGTGGCCGTCACCAAAACCGTATCGATAAACTAAGCTAATTGAATAAATCAAAAGGAAGCAAAATAATGAGTAACGCACAAATGAAAGCAGAAGACATGACACCTGATAACTTTTTCACAGCCCCGCTAAGCGAGACAGATCCTGCAATCTTTAACGCAATCGAAGAAGAAGCGGAGCGTCAGCAATACTCAATCGAGCTTATCCCCTCTGAAAACATCGTGTCCCAAGCGGTCTTAGATACACAAGGGTCAATCTTAACAAATAAATATGCAGAAGGCCTACCGGGTAAACGTTACTACGGTGGTTGTGAGTTCGTTGATAAAGTTGAAGTGCTTGCGATTGAACGTGTTTGCGAATTATTTGGTTCTAAATTCGCCAATGTCCAACCTCATTCAGGCTCACAAGCAAACCAAGCGGTTTACATGGCTTTGCTTGAGCCGGGTGATAAAATCCTTGGTATGCGTCTTGATCATGGTGGTCACTTAACACACGGATCACCTGTTAACCAATCAGGTAAATGGTTTGATTTCGCATCATACGGCGTATGTGACGAAAACCAAGAAATTGACTTTGATGATGTCCGTGCCAAGGCACAAGAACACAAACCAAAGATGATCGTTTGTGGTGCTTCTGCCTATTCACGTGCGATTGATTGGAGCAAGTTCCGCGAAATCGCTGACGAAGTTGGTGCTTATCTTATGGTTGATATGGCACACTATGCTGGCTTAATCGCTGGTGGTGTTTACCCATCGCCTGTAGGTATTGCCGACGTGATGACAACAACAACGCACAAAACACTTCGCGGCCCACGTGGCGGTTTGATCCTTTGGGATGATGAAAAATTCACCAAAGGTTTCAATATGGGTGTTTTCCCTGGTCTTCAAGGTGGCCCGTTGATGCACGTTATCGCGGCAAAGGCTGTGGCATTCGGTGAATGTCTTAAACCTGAATTCAAAGATTACGCGGCGCAAATCATTAAAAACTCAAAAGCATTGGCGGCGTCACTGCAAGAACGCGGTTATAAAATCGTATCTGGCGGAACAGACAGCCACGTTATGATCGTTGATCTTCGCGGCAAATCATTCTTCGGTAAGCATGCTGAAAAATCTTTGGATCGCGCTGGTTTGACGTGTAACAAAAACACTGTGCCAGATGACCCAGAAGGCCCATTCACAACATCAGGTATCCGTATCGGAACACCGGCGATCACAACACGTGGTTTCGGTGAAGCTGAATTGGCAACTGTTGGTAATATGATTGCAGACGTCTTAGATGCCCTTGAAACAGCCGACGATAAAATGGCCGCTCAGGACATCGAAAAAACAATCGCTGCTCAAGTAAAAGAACTTTGCCAAAAGTTCCCAATTTATAAGTAAGAAAAACTTGATAAAATCTGATTTAGAAATATCGCAATATTTGGATAAAGATTCTGATGAAGTCTGGAAATTGCACTTACATATAGTTCAAAATCATAAGGGCTTTTTGAGCAACTTAGATTTTTATGAAGACGTTAAAAACATAAAAAAGTTTTACCATTCTTTTTTCCTTCTTAAAAAAGAGGATAAGGTTATAGGGATGGTTGGTTTAAAGGATAATGGTCATAAAGAATTTGAAATAAAACGACTACAAGTACACTCTGATTTTCAAGGACAAGGTTTAGGGAAAATTCTTTTTAACAAAATACTTGATTGTGCTCTCCAAAATAATGCTAAAAGACTTATATTAGATTTTGATAATAATAATGAATATCTTTATGGTTTTTACAAATCATTTGGTTTTGAAAAATTTAACGAAGGCAAAGATTTTTTTGGTCCAGATAACGAAGAGTTTGATATGATTTATATGGAGAAAACAAATTTATGAGATGCCCATTTTGCCAGAGTGAAGATTCACAAGTCAAAGACTCTCGTCCGACGGAGGATAGCGCGTCTATCCGTCGCCGTCGTGCTTGTCCTGACTGTGGTGGGCGTTTTACAACATTTGAACGTATTCAATTACGTGATATGTCCGTTGTGAAATCAGATGGCAAGATACAACCTTTTGATCGTGAAAAAGTTATCCGCTCTATGAAGGTGGCATTACAAAAACGTCCCGTAACGATTGACGTTATTGAGAAAGCCACAAACGGCATCGTCCGCCAACTGGAAAGCTCAGGCGACAGCGAATTTTCTGCCGCGCATATTGGTGACTTGGTGATGAAAGCACTCATTAGTCTTGATCTGGTTGGCTACATCCGTTTCGTATCTGTCTATAAAGACTTCCGTGATCCTGAGGATTTCAAAGCCTTTTTGGATGAAGTGCAAGCGCTTCAGGCCGAGACAAAACCAAAGCCTAAAAAAGTAAAACTCAAAGCCGCTTCATAAATAAGTAAGAGCCGTCATTGCGAGGAATAGAGTGACGAAGCAATCTAAACATACAACCTACATGAAATCTGCGCTTAATATTGCGCGGCATGGCTTGGGTCGTACATCGCCTAACCCAACCGTCGGGTGCGTTATCGTCAAAGACAACCATGTTGTTGGCCGCGCGCGCACCGCTGATGAAGGGCGTCCACACGCAGAAACCATTGCCCTTGCAATGGCAGGTGATAAAGCAAAGGGCGCAACCGCCTACGTTACGCTAGAGCCTTGTTCCCACGAGGGCAAAACGCCGCCGTGCACCAACGCTCTGATTAACGCAGGCATCAAAAAAGTTTATATCGCCCTACAAGATATTGATAGCCGCGTCAGCGGACAGGGCATTGAAATGTTAAAAGCCGCAGGCATAGAAGTAGAAGTTGGTTTGTTAGAAAAAGAAGCTTACCAAATAAATAAAGGTTTTTTTCTACGCCATTCTCACAACCGTCCGTTTATCTCTTTAAAAACGGCAACCACATCCAATGGAAAAATCGCCAAAGCTGATGGTAATTCAAAATGGATAACAGGTGATCTTGCCCGCCGTCGCGCGCATCTTATTCGCGCGCAGCATGACGCGATTGCCGTGGGTGTGAACACCGTTTTGATTGATGACCCAACGCTAACCACGCGCCTTGATGGTATAAAACATCGCGCAAAAATAATTGTGTTTGATCGTAATAATCGCCTAAGCGGGAAAGAGAATATTTTCAAACACGATCCCTTGATTGTTACTGAGCCTGATTTAAATGCCGCCATGAAACATATATCCACCCTTAGTATAACACGTCTTATGGTAGAAGGTGGCGCAGGGTTAATCTCTGCATTCTTAAAAGAAGATCTATACGATCAACTCTATTGGTTCAAGGCACCACAGAAGACGTTTGATGATGACGGTCTTGATGCCATCTCCCATTTTGATATCAACGATATCGAAAAGAATACACGCCTTAAACACACGCAAAATTTATCACTCAATGAAGATGTGTTAGACATCTATCAAACCATGGAATAAGCTCACAATATGTTTACAGGAATTATCACAGATATCGGTACAGTCGCTTCGGTCACAAAAAAAAACGGTGGTGATACGCGCCTTGCGATCTACACAAATTACGATTTGGATAAAACCGATATTGGTGCGTCTATCGCGTGTTCGGGATGTTGCTTAACGGTTGTTAAAAAAATCGACGATATGTTTTTTGTCGATGTCTCTGCAGAAACGCTCTCTAAAACCAATATCGGTAAATGGGATGATGGCGATAAATTAAATCTCGAACAAGCCCTGAAAATGGGTGATGAACTGGGCGGGCATATTGTATCTGGTCACGTTGATGGCTTGGCAAAATGTATTAACCTCACCAAAGAAAATGACTCCCACAGATTAACTTTCGAAGTACCAAAAGAACTAGGTGGTTTTATCGCGCCTAAAGGTTCGGTGTCACTTGATGGTATTTCACTCACTGTCAACGAAGTAGAAGCCAACACCTTTGGCGTCAACATTATCCCTCATACGTGGGACAAAACGACACTTGGACAAATCAAAGAGGGCGCAAGCGTCCATCTTGAGATTGATATGCTCGCCCGCTATGTTGCGCGCGCTCTTGCTTATCAGGAATAAACATATTATATATAAGAACAGTTCTCAGGGCAGGGTGAAACTCCCTACCGGCGGTAAGTGTTAAGAAGCATAAGCCCGCGAGCGCCTTTATTTTATTATGAAGGGTCAAGCAGATGTAGTGAAATTCTACAGCCGACGGTCATAGTCCGGATGAAAGAGAATGCTTGTTTATTGTTGCCATGCGTGTAAACACGAGGGCAAACGGCACTGGTTTACGTCTGTGCTTAGGTGTCCTCCCGCTTGCGGGCATGACGACCTCTTTAACAAGCGAAGCCCTGATTCAAACACGTTTTTGATGAAAGGAAAAAACAATGAATCAGACTAAAAACTTACTACCTCAAAACCAAAAGATTGCAGTGATCCAAGCGAATTGGCATGAAGACATTGTCGGTGAAGCGCGCAAATCCTTTATTGAAGATATGGGCAAAGCAGGCGTTTCAAAAGATAATATCGATGTTTATGACGTACCAGGATCTTTGGAAATTCCATTACAAGCACAAAAACTGATCGAGACAGGCAACTATGCTGCCGTTGTTTGTTGCGGCATGATCATTAATGGCGGTATTTACCACCATGAATATGTGAACCATGCGGTGCTGGATGGAATGATGCGTGTGCAATTAGATACAGGTGTGCCTGTTTTGTCCGTTGTTCTGACGCCGCTTAATTTCACCGAAGGAACGGAAGAGCATCAGAAATTCTTTTTCGATCATTTCAAGAAAAAAGGGCAAGAGGCCGCAAA
>JALZUF010000148.1 GCA_023301785.1 Alphaproteobacteria bacterium
ACGGCGCAACAAGGGATGAGCATGGCGGACGCCGCCAGTACTTATACCATCCTAACCATCGGTGATGGCCTCGTTAGCCAGATCCCAGCCTTGATTATCTCCATCGGTGCAGGCCTTCTTGTCTCCAAAGCAGGTGTCGAAGGTGCAGCCGATAAGGCCCTCCTCTTCCAATTTACCAAGCATCCAAAAGCCATCGCAATGAGCGCGATTCTAATGCTCGTCCTTGGCCTTGTTCCAGGAATACCGCTTACACCGTTTGGCACATTGGCCATCGTCTTTGGCTTCCTTGCCTACATGGCATGGCGTAGAAACGAAAAAGCTGATGAGCTTATACAAATTGAAACAAACCCAGCGATGGCTGGTGCCGATGGCGGCCCTGCCCCTGTTGCGGAAGAGCCAATTTCCAAAGCTCTTGCGATGGATACTATTCGTCTTGAGCTTGGCTATGGTCTTCTCCCGCTTGTCCAAGGCGAAGGCACCAACAAAGTCACCGACCAAATTAAAGGCCTACGTCGTCAACTTGCTGAAGATATGGGCTATGTCCTGCCTGCGGTTCGTATCCAAGACAACTTACAACTTCCTGCCAATACTTACATCGTCCGCATCAAAGAAATCGAAAGCGGTCGCGGCGATGTTCGCCCAGGAATGCTGATGTGTATGGACCCAACTGGCGCGGCGATTGCTCTGCCTGGTGAAGCCACAACCGAGCCAACATTCGGCCTACCCGCCATGTGGATTGATGAACAGCACCGCGAAGAAGCAAACTTCAAAGGCTACACCGTTGTTGATGCCCCAACCGTTATTACAACGCACATTACAGAGATCGTAAAAGACAATATGTCCGAGCTTCTGTCTTATGCCGAGACACAAAAACTACTGGACGAGTTGCCGCCAGAATATCAAAAACTTGTCGGCGATGTTATTCCTGCACAACTGACTATCGGTGGCCTGCAACGTATCTTACAGAATTTGGTTAACGAGCGCGTTTCCGTGCGTGACCTTCCAACCATCCTCGAAGGTATCGCCGAAGCCGCTGTTTATACCAAGAATATTTCATTCATTACCGAGCATATCCGCTCTCGCCTTGCGCGTCAGATATGCGATCAAAATACAAATATGAATGGTTTTGTCTCGCTTCTCACGCTGTCTCCTGAATGGGAACAAGCCTTTGCCGAAGCGTTAATTGGTGGTGACGGCGAAGAAAAACAACTCGCCATGGCACCAACACAACTACAAGATTTCATTACGGCCGTGCGTGAACAATATGATGAATTTATCAAAGTCGGTGAAACGCCGGTGCTTCTAACATCACCAAATGTCAGACCTTACGTGCGAAGCGTCATCGAACGTTTCCGCCCGCAAACAATGGTTATGTCACAAAATGAAATCCACCCGAAGGCAAAGATTAAAACCCTCGGTCAGGTTTAATAAATCTAGCGAGCTGGTCCTTGCGCAATACCATCACAACGCTGTTGCTGCTGCGTAACTGCTGCTCTTACAACCTGCTCATTTACGGCTACTGTATTTGGTAAAAGAATTCCATCTAAACCAGCGCCATAGGCCATAGAGGCAGGAATATCTTCAACAGCCTCAGCAAAATCTTGCTCTGAAACTTTACAAAAATCAGTAAGGACTAAATGCGGACTCTTTAGAGGATTTTCAACATGTGCTACAATAAAGTCTGCTGCATTGTTCACATATACTGCAGTGTTATGAAGCGCAGACGTAAAATCTGCAGTCGTCGTAGGAAGACCTTTATTTTGCAAATGATATCGTTCGATCGCAGCACCACCTACGGCACCTGCACCTAATAACGCAACCCCAACAGTCGCTGTACCTAATCTTGATAATGCCATTTTAAAACCCTTTAATTAATAATGATGATGCCGTTATATACTGTTATTATGTAATATGTCAACACTTGTTTTCATATCACCATCCCAACTCATACCCGCCTCAATCGTATTTGGCATTCGGTAAAAAGGTGTTCTAGGAAGCGATGGCGGCGGAAGAGACCGTGGTATAGAACATTTCCTAAAGATCAACGCGGCAGCACTTCCCACAATTTCATCACTGTAACGAGGGAGAACATCTTTCAATGGATCAACTAATCTTGCTATCTCACTTAGACTACGGAAAGGGTCACCCTCATAATGCGCTATTTGTTCTGAGATAAATGTATCAAAATGCTGTCTCAACTGCGGTGTCGATAACTTACATTTCTCACCAAAAGACAGTCCTTGGTCACGCGTAATAAAATCCGCAAGTTCTTGGCCTTGCTCAAAAATAAAAGTCGGCTCCATAAGTGCGTCATCACGTAAATCAACAACACTACATCCAGACAAAAACCCTTTTGCGGCCAAAACCGAAACCATCATAAACCGAGGTGAAATAACACTCATCAGTACTCTCTTTCTAAAAAAACAATACTTAAGACACGTCAAGCAATATGTCAATTAAAACATCTAAACCTAAAGGATTTGATTTCAAAAATAAAACCAAACACATTAAACCGTATAGTTATCCCCAAAATGTGGACAATTCGTGTGGAAATACCCATAATATATAGGCGCATGAATAGCGTAACGTTATACTTTGTAATTAATGAATCGGTTAGAAATCTGTTATGCGGCTTAAATCCTTTACCGCCAAAAATACGAAAGAAGCAATGCAAATGGTTCGCGAAGAGCTAGGAGAAGATGCAATTATCGTCGCGACGCATGAAGAAAAAAATGCAGTCGGTGGTCGTCAGGTGCAAATCACTGCTGCGATTGAACGCGACAACTTCTATCCCGACGATCATCAAGACGAACCCAATGAAGATTGGATGTACGCTGATGATGATAACGAAACGATGGTCATCGAAGAAGTCACCGAAACACTTCTCCGTCACACCGTGCCCGAAAACGTTCTCGAACAAATCGTCTCTTGCGCATCTGTCCTAGGTATCGATGAGCCTCGCCTCGCCTTACTCGCCGCCGTTGAAAATCTATTCCGCTTTAACCCACTTCCATCAGAGGGCGCAGAAAAACCCTTCATGATGATTGGCCCACCTGGAGCAGGTAAAACGCTCGCCGTTGCAAAAGTTGCCGCGCGCAGTGCCATCAATGGCGCAAACGTTGCTGTTATCACAACCGACACACAACGTGCTGGCGGTGTAGAACAACTTAGTGCGTTTACAAACCTGATGGACATTGACCTAAAAGTGGCCAAAACACCGCTTGAGCTAAAAGAAGCGCTACTACAAACCAGATCACATGACCAAGTCATCATCGACACATCAGGTACAAACCCTTTCGATAATCAAAGCATCAAAGCCTTGGCACAATTAATCGGCGCTGTTGACGTTGAACCTGTGCTAATCTTGCCTGCTAATATGCACGCTGAAGAAGCGGGTGAGACGGCAGAAATTTTTGCCAACCTTGGCGCTATCCGCTTTATCCCAACACGAGTGGACGTTTCCCGCCGTTTAGGCTCTCTACTTGCTGCCGCATATCAAGGTGGCCTGTCATTTGCAGATGTCAGTGGCACGGCAAAGGTCGCCGATGGGTTATCCCATTTAACATCAAAAAGATTAACTCAGCTCTTGATGCCAAAGGCAGATGGGGTGAAAATGAAAAAAGCGAATATCAAGGATTAAATAAGAAATATTATGTCTGACGCAACCGCAAAACTACAAGGAACTCCCAAACGAACAGGCTTTCGTCAAGGGAAGAACATCATCGCCGTCGCCAGTGGCAAGGGCGGCGTTGGGAAAACTTGGTTTTCTATCACGCTATCGCATGCACTGGCGAAAGCGGGTAAAAAAGTCCTGCTTTTTGATGGTGATTTGGGTCTTGCTAATATTGATGTTCAATTAGGCTTAATGCCAAAACGTGACCTCAACGATGTTATTCGTGGTCGCTTGGGTTTAGACAAAGTTATTCAACCCTTCAAAGATGGTGGCTTTGATATTATTGCTGGTCGTTCAGGCCAAGCTTCACTATCGGCACTACCATCACAGCGTTTAACAATGTTGCGCGACCAACTGATCGAAGTATCCGAAAACTACGATGTTGTTATTTTAGATCTTGGTGCAGGCGTAGATAGAACGGTGCGTATGTTATCCGCTTCTGCTATTCGTACATTGCTCGTGACAACAGATGAGCCAACATCGCTGACTGATGCGTATGCTTTCATCAAACTCGGTAGTGCGGCAGGTATGTCCAAAAATGTTGGCATTGTTGTCAATCAAGCAACGAGTGAATCCGAAGGCGCAAAAACTTATAAAACTTTGCTGAAAGCTTGTGAGAATTTCTTACGTTTAACACCGCCTCTTATCGGTATGGTACGTCACGATAAAAAAGTTAAAGACACAATTCGCCATCAAACACCTATCCTAACACGCTCACCAAACAGTGACGCGGCAGAGGATGTGCAAAATATTGCCAAAATGGTATACCGCGACCTCAGCGAAAGCCGTAAAAAGACAGCGAGAGCGTCATAAATTTTACAAACTTCTTTTAACTATTTTCTGATATAATGAAGTTATGAGCAGTACACCCGTCACCTCCCCCGTAAAGGCCGCCATCCAAGGCGCAAAGGGAAATGGCGCGCAAATTGTCCAAATTATAAAGCTACCAGCATCATTAGAAAATACGGCCAAAGCCTTACGCTTAGAAGGCCAAGTGTCACAAACAAATCCAAACAACAACACGGCAACAGTTGAAACAAATCAAGGTGCCGTTGAAGTGAAGTATAAAGGTGGCAGGCAACCACAAGTTGGACAGAAAGTTGAAATTGAACTGTCCGCCAATAATCGTGAAGCCAGACAGAATGGACAACAAGATGGCAGACAACTTCGTAACGCAACCATTCGCGTTGAAACTGTAAATGCAACACCATCAAGAAACGCGTCGGCTCAAACACCCCAAGCCTCCCCCGCAACCACGACCAACATTCAACCACAAAACATCACAACACCACGTGACCAAGGCGGCAGAAGTGTTACACCACCACCAACAAACAATGTAGACGTCCCCAGAACAACAGGCGATGTTAACACAGCTCGACCACAACAAGCCGTCCCAACAACATCATCACAAGAAAGCGTAAACCTAAACAACTTGGCACAAACCGCGAAGAATTTATTAAACCGCGTCACAACAGCCATTTTACCAAACACGCAGAACGCGCAAACAGCGCAGCCACAAAACGTTAATAATGCCGCAACTCAAACAGTAGTCCCAAACAATTTTCAACCCCTCAACAATACCTTACCACAAACAATAAGCTCGTCAGAAAATATAGTACGGCTTCTATCGGTAACACCTGCACAAGCACAAACAATCGCCAAAGATTTCACATTAAAAATACCTGCGCCTGTTTTAAACACGGCACCTACAACAAGCTTCACAAGCAGTCAAACTTTACCCGTGTTAAACAATAGCCTTACAACGCCCGCATTAACCACCGCGCCGCCGCAAATAACGGCGCCAACAATCTCCACCGCCAACAATATCAACACGCAGATCATACCCACAACGACAGCACCCGTCCCTGTAACAAACAATGCGACAACTTTATTACCCATTACACCCGCTCCCATAAATCAAGTTTTGACTGTTGCGCAAACAATACCGCAAGCTAATATTTCTAACTTTATCCCAACACAAAACCCAACGCTTAATGCAACGCCGCAAGTAGCGCAACAATCTGCACCCAATATTATAAATGCCACGCTAACACCTATTGCTTTTGATCCCAGTAATCCTGCGCAAGCATCATCGCAACGCTTTAGCCAAATTGATATTCAAATCGTCAAGGTCACACCGCCAACGGCAATCTTAACAACACCAACTTTAAATAGCGCGCACCCTATTCCTGCCGCGACAAATTTCACGCCCGTTGTCACCAGCGCAAATTCTGCCGCCAGCATCAGCGCGCAAGTAACAGGCTTCACACAGCAAGGCCTCCCCCTTATAACAATCCAAGGACTAGGCGCACGCCTACCCCAAAGCTTTGTTTTGCAAAACCCAAACAGCAATTTACAATTGGGTAGTCAGTTACAAATCGTGCCGCAAAACGGTACTCCCATTGCCAATCAACTATCACCACTTCAAGTGCGTGCGCTTAACAACCCTTTACTCATGGGCTTTCAATGGCCGGCGGTGGATGAATTAAATATCGCTTTACAGCAACTTGGCTCGCAAAATGCGGGTATGTTATCTCGCGCACTACCGAACGCCGCAACGCCGCAACAAATTGGCCCTGCCGCTATGGTTTTTATTGCTGCGATCAAATCGGGTAACTTTGATATGCTTCTGGGGGATAAAAAAATTGATCTTCTTAATCGTTCAGGTCAATCCAACATCTTAAAAAGTTTAACGCAAGATGGCGCGCGCGCAGGTGCGCCAGAGCCTGCCGTACAAAATGATTGGCGCGCTGTTCCTTTACCAATGTTTTGGGAGGGTGAGATTCATAAAATCACGCTCTATACGCGCAATGAATCACAACAACAGCAAAACGAAGAAAACGAACACGGACAAACGCGTTTTATCTTTGATCTCAATCTAACCCGTATGGGTGATGTGCAAATTGATGGGCTTATCAAAGATAAGCGCCTTGATTTGGTTGTCCGCACACAAAATGCTTTTAGTGAACCTATGCAGCAAACTATGCGCCAAGCCTATAGTGGTGCGCTTGATCAGACCGATCTTGCAGGTGAATTAAACTTCCAAGGCTCGACTGATAAATGGGTACACGTCCTTGAAAAAGAAGAGCAATTAGGTGTAAGCATCTAAAACATTTGATTTTCATAATACAACATATTATCTTACAAAAAACCATAAGATAGTTTGTACCAATGAGCAATAACAATACATCTAAAGAATATACACCAATGCCTTTCGATGCATTGGGCCTAACTCAAAAAGACGGCCCTTTTAAAGATGGGCTACGCGCCCTTTATAATGACGTGGCAGAAAGTAACGATGAATGGGATCCCCTTGTCGAACAACTTCCGTTAAGAGAACAACCCTACTTAAAGGGCTATATAAGAAGGGGACTTACTGTGCGCGAAATAACAGACTCATCAAGGTGGACTCCATCCAAGAAAAGAATTATGCGCATACTTGATGACTTAAGAGATATTTGG
>JALZUF010000149.1 GCA_023301785.1 Alphaproteobacteria bacterium
AAAAAGAACGCAAGGGCAACGTATGTCACTATGCCCCAAAATATTATTTTAGGGGCTTTTTTTAAATATGTTTTAAATTTTTCCATATAACTTTATCCGCCAGCTATCTGTGGCCCCGTGGGCCCAAAGCTTTGGACGAGAGAGCCAGAAATCAGATACCAGCCATCAACAAGAACAAAGAAGATAATTTTGAACGGTAGTGAAATCATCACAGGTGGTAACATCATCATACCCATCGACATTAATATCGATGCCGTCACCATATCAATGATGAGGAAGGGTAGGAACAACATGAAGCCAATTTCAAATGCGCGGCGTAGTTCCGAGATCATGAAGGAAGGTATAAGTACTTGGATTGGAATATCCATTGGCTCGGCATAAGGCCCGCTCTCACTGAGGTCTGTGAAAAGTTGTAAATCAGTCTCGCGTACGTGGATCAGCATGAATTCTTTGAAAGGTTCAATGCCGCGTTCAAAGGCAGTGACTTCGTCGATCTCTTCATTGATGAGCGGCTGCAGGCCTTGCTCGTATGCTTTGGTAAAGGTCGGTGCCATAACGAAAAAGGTTAGGAATAGGGCGAGCGATACCATTACGGTATTTGGCGGTGTTTGTTGAATACCAATTGCCGTTCTTAGGAAGGACAGCACCACGATAATACGGGTGAATGATGTCATCATAATAAGAATAGATGGTGCGAGCGATAAAACAGTGAGTAAGGCGACCAGTTGAACAACGCGTCCTGTTACTGTACCACCTTCGCCTTGACCCATATCAATGGTGACGGCTTGGGCAACGCTTTCGCTGGTGGTCAGAAGGAGCAAAAGCAGGCCGCAAAAAACGGAGATGCCAAGATTTATGAAGATAAAACGCTTCATGTTTTTGCTGAAAAATGGCTCTAATTTTTGAGACTTAATTTTTTGCATGATCTAGTTTAAGCGCCTTCTTTTGGCGGTGTTATATTTGATTCAATGATAGTGTCGCCGTTTGTGCCCAACAATACAAGGTGCTGAGTTTCGTCACGCTGGATCAAAACCGCTTTATGCTTAGCGTCTATGGGCTTTACTTCGATAATTTTGATACGTTTATTTTTTGGGGATATCATGCCTTCTTGCCCAAAACCGAAACGTTTGAGCAAGAATGCCAAGCCGCCCATGAGGGAAAGCACAAAGATAAAGGCGAATAAAAATTTAAGGTAATCGGCGTAATCCATATTATTCTGTTCGCTCTTTTAAGGTGTTTTGGAAGCTTTGAAGGGTGAGGGCTAGGGTTTCTAGGTTGCCTATCATATTTGCCATTGGCGCTTGGGCTTGCTTGGCTTCGGCAGGAGGCAACTTAACGGCTTCTTCACAGATTTTTCCAACTTGAGTATCCAAATAAGACAGATTGGCAACTTTACCATTATTGAGGTCTGTTTGTGCCTTACGGATTACACCGTTCATCTCGTCTAATTTGGTCATGATGGTTTTAATATCAGTCATCAGGCTTGTTTTCTTCTGCATCTGCTTTGTTTTGTTGCTCTTTCATAACATCTTTAAGCACAACATCAAACGGGTTTGGCTCGCCATTGGCACGATATACATAGGATAAAACCTCTGCAACGGCCATAAAGGCTTCTGATGGAATAGGGCTTTCTAGCTCAATCTTAGCCAGTATTTCGACCAAATCGGCATCACTTCGAACGTTAATATCATTATCATAGGCTAATTGCAGGATTTGCTCGGCAAGTTTTCCCCGTCCAGCGGCCATCACGGTTGGCATATCGCCCTCGTTTGAGCCGTCTTTTAAGGCAACAGCTGTAAGGCGGTCGGGTTTTTCCTTTATATTTAAAGGCTTTAGCGCTTCATCACCCTTTTTTGCGTATCCATCGTCGAATTCATCGGTCATGAACATATTCTGGCACGGTTCCTGCAATTATTTAACCGTAATTATAAAACAGTAGGCAAAAAAGATGGATCTTAAGAATATAGCGTTATTTCAAGCAATGGGTGCAAAAATGAATTATTTGAGCACAAGGCAAGGCGTTTTGGCGCAGAATATCGCCAATGCTGATACGCCAGATTATCGCCCTCGTGACCTCAGTGAAGTTGACTTTGGCGCGGTTCTTAAAGAGGTAACAGGCAGTAAGAAGATCCATGTTGAGCGCACAAGCGCAGGTCACATGATGCCAGGCGGTAACATCGATAACCCTAGAAACAGCAAGTCACGTGTCACTTATGAAGTTGCCCCAAATGGTCAAAATGCTGTGATTATCGAAGAGCAAATGGTGAAAGCCACACAAACAACAATGGATTATAACCTCATGACAAACCTTATGCGTAAGAATGTCGGTATGATCCAAACGGCGCTTGGACGTCAGCAGTAATTGAAACGGAAATAGGAAAGGAATAAAAAATATGCCAGATATGAATGATGCCCTTATTATTTCGACCTACGGGATGCGCGCCCAAGGTGAGCGTACCCGTGTTATTTCCGAAAATATCGCCAACGCCAGCACAGGTGCATTGAATCCTGAAGCTGAGCCATATTCACGTAAAGTGATTACCTTTAAAAATGAAGTAGATCGTCAATATGGCCACAAGGTTGTAAATGTTGAAGATATTACAGATGATCGCCGCAGTGAATTCCCTTTGAAATACATGCCTGATCACCCAGGAGCAAATGCCGAAGGATATGTTCAAATGCCAAATGTGAACATGTTAATTGAGTTAAATGATATGCGTGAAGCGCAAAGAAGTTACGAAGCAAACCTAGGGATGGTAGAACAATCACGCACAATGATGTTCAGAACTATCGATTTGTTAAGATAATAGTGACCAATATATGATAAGATGTATCTTAGGAGTTAAATCATGATTGATAAAATTACGAACCCAGCCGCAGCAGCCAATGCTTACTCGACGACGACAAAGACGATCGAAGCCCCCGGTATGGATGACGGTAAAGGCGAAAGCTTTGGTGATATCCTTAAAAATAGCGCGTTACAGACTATTGGTACATTGCGTGCTGGTGAGACGGCCTCTGCAAAAGCTGTATCGGGTGATGCGTCACTCCCAGAAGTGGTGCAAGCGATTACAGCCTCAGAAGTCACGCTTCAAACCGTTATGGCAGTGCGTGATAAGCTGGTTGGTGCCTATCAAGAAATTATGCGGATGCCTGTTTAATAAACTAAAGATGCTTTCCAAAGAAACCGTTATGTATTGTACTTTTGTTAACATTAGTACTTTCTGACGTTTGTAATTTAACGGGTGGTCCATGCCCTATGGCGCCACACTCTGTTAAAAATTGATCGGCGCACATTACGGGACTAGAGTTATTATCATCAGCATCTCTTGAAAAAGTCTCCTGCTCAGGGCGAGGCGTTGCGCAAAACCAATCTTCTGACATTTGTATAATCTTTCCTTTGTTATCTAAAAATTAATAGCAATAGGTGATAGCAAAGTCAATATTTACATAACCGTTGACAAAATTGTGAAAATGTTATAATTTCCTATAAATTTCAGGAGTTTAATAATATGAACACAACTTTAAGATCTTCGTTTGTCGTTCCTGCCATATTGGTTGGGAGTGCAGCCTTAAGTGCTTGTGGTAGCAATCAAATCAGACCTGATGCTGCTGGTGGAGTGCCATCTGTAGATCAAGATAATACATCTAGTGTTGTTAATGGTTTTAAGGCTGTGGGACGTGTACCGGGTCAGATATTAAGAGGTATGGTTGATCCTTTTTTTATGGCTGATGTGACAGCTGAACAGGCGTTTAAAGACCCTGAGGGGGCTATTGCGCATTGTGAAAAGCTTGCTGACCAAGTGGATAGTAGAGGCGGATGGGTTCATGCAGGATTAACGGCTATTGTTGCGCTTGCAACTGTTCCTAGTGGTATGCCAGGCGTTGCCGTTCCATTGACGGGGGGATGTTTTATTTTTTGTGGTGATCGTATTGAGAATAAGAAGGCTTTAAGTTGTCCTTCTAAAATTGAAGAATTAGCAGTAACATTTGAAGCTCAGCTAAAAGAGTTGGGACTGCCTATACCTGATAAAGTATCCCCAAACTCAGTAATCTTTGCGCCTGCTGTTCCGTAAACCTGATTGAAAATTAATCATCGTGCATGATTTTATGACGTGACTTGTCAGTTTCGCTTAAGGGCGATAAACTCGTGTTATGAATCAAAATGAAATAATTGATATCGCGCGTGAGGCCATCATGTTGGTTATACAGGTTAGTATGCCTGTCATGCTTGTTGGTCTTATCGTTGGTGTGTCGATTGCGTTGCTTCAGGCTTTGACGCAGGTGCAGGAAATTACGCTTGTTTTCGTGCCTAAAATTTTGGCGATTTTCTTATCAATCTTTTTGTTTTTGCCAGGATTTGCGGCCTTAATGATTAGTTTCATGGAAAAGATTGCTGATCGTATTATCGGCATCGGGTAGGGGCAGCGCCCATGCCTGAATTAGTCTCCATCGAAGCCTTTCTAGTTTCTGGAATTTTTACGTTCCTTCTTATATTTACACGCCTGGGGACGGCTTTAATGATTATGCCTGGTATTGGCGATTCATTCACTCCATCTAATATTCGCTTGATGATGGTGTTGACGATGTCATTTGTGCTAACGCCTGTCATGATGCCGTATATGCCAGAAAATGTACCGAGCTTCCCTGTGTTATTCTCTCTTATTATCATGGAATTTGTTGTTGGTCTTTTTGTGGGGACGATGGCGCGTATTTTTATGGTAGCGCTGGATGTTGCGGGTATGTTGATTTCAACCACGTCTGGTCTGGCAAATGCCCAAGTGTTCAATCCTGCGATGGCATCGCAAGGTTCAATTACAGGTGCGCTCTTATCTATTACAGGGGTTGTTCTATTGTTTGCGACGAACCTGCATCACATGTTGATTTATGGTTTGGTTGAAAGCTATGAGATGTTTCCTGTGGGAGCGGTGCCAGATTCAGGATCAATGGCGCAGTTGATTACGCGGGCATTTTCCGCCAGTTTTATGGTTGGTTTCCAAATTTCTATTCCGTTTATAATTGTGGCTATCATGCTTTATATTGGTATGGGTGTTCTATCGCGTCTTATGCCACAGGTTCAGGTGTTTATTTTGGCGTTACCTGTTCAAATTATGTTGTCATTGTTCACGCTGGGCTTGGTTTTGTCGGCAGGAATGTTGTTTTGGTTGCGTAATTTCGAAAGTGGAATGACTTTCTTTTTATCGCAGGGTGGTTAAATCGTCCAATTATTGACATAATTCAAATACTGTGTATTGTGCATTTTATGAAAAATTGTGATAGCAGAGCATGTGTTGAGTTTTCTACGGTGTCTAGAGATGGTTACGACCGTCTTTTCTCTTCTTTTTTTGCACATGCGTGCTCTCAAAAAGTTTTAGCGGGGTTTCCTGTTGCCCTTATTACGGCTCCTTCTAATACGGCTAAATCGTTTGGTGTTGATATAGCTGTAAGTTGCATTACGGGGAATAGTTCACTTAGAAGCGCTCGCAGGCACTCCTGTTTAGAAGAGCATAGTGATCAAGCTGTAAATTTAATGCAAAAGCAATTTATTACGGCGGCGGGTGATCCTGTTGCGATACAATTTACGAACCTTCTGAGAGGTGATTTGGTACAAGAAGATTATGACTCGCTGAATCAGATTTTGCGCTTAAAGTTTCCTCATGTTGATATGGGTATGACCTTTTTATCAAACCCGAAATCGCGAGAAGAGCAATATTGTGCGGATGTCAGTATTTCTTATGATTTTGCTTTCCCGGCTAAGGATAAGACACTTGCCAATAACAGGCGCGAAGATATGTGGGTATTTGATGGTGAAATTAGATGTAATCCTGAAATAGCTAGCCAGCAACAACTCCAAGAGCTTGTTCACTCTTATATATAGATAATCTTTCACGGTTTTTTGAAAACCTATGCTATCTTTGAGTTATGAGTGATTCAAGTCAGGAAGACGATTCCCAGAAAACCGAGGACCCCACCCCCAAGAAGATTGAGGAGAGTCGGAAAAAGGGGCAGGTGGCGCTTTCGCGTGAAGTGAACAATTGGGTTATGTTGTTTACGGCAACGATTGTTGTTTTGGTAATAGGGCCTTCTGCTATGAGTGGTCTTAAAGTCTTTATGAAGAACTTTATTGAGCGCGCACATTTGATGCCTGCTGATGGTCCTGGTGGAATTGGTGTGATATTAGGGGAGACTTTTTGGGAAGTCTTAAGCTTTATGATTTTGCCGCTCATTATCTTGATGATTGCGGCGTTCTTGTCACCATTCTTACAGATTGGTCCACTATTTGCCCCGAATACGATTAAGCCAGATTTTAGTAAAGTTTCACCAGCGGCTGGGTTTAAGCGTCTGTTTTCTATGCGCTCGATTATGGAGTTCGTTAAGGGGATTCTTAAGATCGGTATTATTGGTGTCGTGGGTGTGATTCTGTTGAAGCCATTTTATGGCTCGGTTGATCATATGATTGGGTTACCGTTGGCGTCGATGATCTCTGAAATGGAAGGGCTTGTTTTTCGATTGATGGCTGGAATATTGGTTGTCTTATTAGTCGTGGCGGTGATTGATTTGGTTTACCAACGATACGAGCATCACAAGAAGATGCGTATGAGTAAGCAAGAATTAAAAGATGAATATAAACAAACAGAAGGTGATCCGCACGTGCGGGCGAAGTTGCGTCAGTTAAGACAAGAAAAAGCACGGGCGCGTATGATGCAAGCTGTACCAGAAGCCGACGTGGTCATTACAAACCCGACGCATTATTCTTTGGCGCTTAAATATAATCCTGAGGAAATGGATGCTCCTGTGTTGATTGCAAAGGGAGTGGATGAGGTTGCGATGCGTATTCGTGAGGTGGCCAAAGAAAACAATATTCCTTTATATGAAAATAGACCATTAGCACGGGCGATGTATGACACCGTTGAAATAGATGAGATGGTGCCAGAAGAGCATTACAAGGCGGTCGCCGAGGTGATCTCTTATGTATTTCAGCTTAAAGGTAAGCTGAATAGCTAAACTGAATTTATTATCTCAATGAACTCAAAATGTATGGGGGTAGCCGTTTGTTTGCCCTAGTCTTTTGCGGTTTATTCGTGGCATTATTCATGCATCATGCCATTAAACAATCTTGAATTTATAGAACAGCAGACTCAGAAAAAAAGCCCGAAGCGATTGGTTAAAAAAATCTCTTCGCGGAATCTACTTTTTTCAGCGATCCTTGTTATTGCTTATATTTGGGCGTGTGTTGGGTTGGCCGTTTTATTGGATATTAATAAGACGACTTTTGTTTTGGCGGGGTTGTTGTTTATTATCTCCAGTATTGTGGCCTTTTGGTTTCAACGTTATTTTTACAAAGCCAGATTGCGCGAAAAGCAACGTTTGTTAATCCGTGAAGTTCTAGAAGGCAGCCGCGGCGCCCGTATGATTACCAATAGTGCGGATAGCACGGTTTATTTCAATCAACGGTTTGAGGTTCTTTGTCAGGATCAGGAAACGACGGACCTGAATGGCCTTGCAAATTTATTCATTGAAAATAGTGATGCATATCGTTTGTTCCTTAAATTGGCGGAGCAAGCGCGTCTTGGTATTACAGACTCCATGGAATTGCGGGCAGGAAAAGATTTTAAACAACGCTGGTTCCAAGTGACGGTGCAACCTGTTGCGGGCTGGGCGGGGTATGTTCATTGGCGCGTTGATGATGTGAGTAAGCAACGCGATATGGATCGTTCTGTGCGTGAGGAACGTGAGAAGCTTATCGACTTTACGGATAATGCGCCTGTTGGGTTCTTTTCTGTGGATGAGGCTGGACGTTTTATCTTTGTGAATGCGACGTTGGCGCGTTGGTTGGGGAATGATATCGAGAGCTTGTTGAACAAAGGAAGCTTACACACTTATTTAGAAAGTCCGCCGCTGAATGCTGCACCTTATGATGTGATCGAAAAGGGCGGTGCCCGTCAGGTGGCCGAGATTATGATGAAAGGCCCTGCGGGTCGTACATTCTTGGCGAGTGTTAATCAGGCCGTTGTCACGGAAGAAGGGGGCCGCATTCGAACACGGGGCGTTGTCCATGATTTAACATCAGAAAAAGAAATGCGTAAGGCGTTGAAGGCCTCGGAAGATCGTTTCCAACGTTTCTTCGACGAGGCGCCGCTGGGTATTATTCGTGTTGATCAAAAAGGTGATATTCAGGATTGTAACACCGCGTTTGCCACAATGGTTGGGTTAGAAATTCAAGAAACGGAAGGGCATGAATTTAAGCAATTTATTGCGCCTGATTTTAAAGAGAGCGCGTTCAACGCGATTACGCATATTGAATCGGGTCGCCGTATGGATGCGCCGCTCGAGCTGTCGCTTGTGAAAAAAGATGGCACTGAGATTGCCGTTCAAATGCACGCGCGACGCTTTAAGCAAGGCGATAACATGGTGCTGCACTTTATTGATTTAACTGAACAAAAAGATCTTGAGGTTCAGTTTGTTCAGTCACAAAAGATGCAAGCGGTTGGACAATTGGCAGGCGGTGTAGCGCATGACTTTAATAACTTACTGACGGCGATTATTGGGTTTTGTGATTTACTTCTGCTGCGTCACAAACCGGGTGATCCATCGTTTGGTGATATTATGCAGATTAAGCAAAACTCGAACCGTGCGGCGAATTTGGTGCGTCAGTTGCTCGCGTTCTCGCGTCAGCAAACGTTGCGTCCAAAGGTGCATGATATGTCCGATATTCTGACGGAAGTATCCCACTTGGTGCGTCGTTTGATTGGGGCAAATATTGAGCTTGAGCTTGTACATGGCTTTAACCTTGGGATGGTTAAGGTTGATGTGGGTCAGATGGAGCAGGTTTTAATTAACTTGGCTGTGAATGCGCGCGATGCAATGGATGAGGATAATGGTGGGCATCTTACGATTGCGACAGAGAACTTTGTGAATGATGAGGCGATTCTTTGTGGTGAAGATGAAATGCCGCCAGGGGACTGGATCTCTATTGCGGTGTCTGATTCTGGGTGCGGTATCTCTAAAGAAAATATGAGCCGTATTATTGAACCGTTCTTTACCACCAAAGATGTGGGGCAGGGAACAGGGCTTGGGCTGGCGACTGTTTATGGGATTATTCGTCAGACAGGCGGATTTTTAGCAATTGATAGTGTGATTGATGAAGGCACTACTTTTACAATTTATCTGCCACGCCTCAGCGAAAAAGAAGTGAACGCAGCGGCGCAAGAAAAAGTGGAACACGTTGAAGAGGCTGTTGGTGATTTAACGGGAACAGCAAGATTGCTCTTGGTTGAGGATGAAGATGCCGTTCGGACATTTTCTACCCGTGCGTTGGTTAATAAAGGCTACGAAGTTTTAGCAGCCGAAAATGGTGAGGCGGCCTTAAGGCTCATGGACAATCAGGATAATAAAGAGATTGATTTGATGATCACCGACGTCATGATGCCCGACATGGATGGCCCGACATTGGCACAACGGATGCGTCAAGATAGCCCCAATTTACGAATCATCTTTATTTCTGGTTATACGGAAGAGAAATTAAAAGATCATATGGGTAAAGGAATCTCATTCTTGCCGAAGCCTTTCACTCTAAAACAGCTCGCCGCAAAGGTTAAGGAAGCGCTGGACTCTTAAAACATATTAAATGATGGACATTCTTCTGTCTTTATGTAAATTTACTGTATGGGTTTAACAGAACTACAAAAAAATGCCTTTGACCACGCGTGGTCTTATCCAAGTGTTAGTCATGATGATTTTGACTTTAATACGGGGTCATACATTCTTCGCCGTAACTCTGATGGTGAATGGGAACGTAAGGGAATAGATACCCAATCTTTATCCATTACTCAAAATGGAG
>JALZUF010000150.1 GCA_023301785.1 Alphaproteobacteria bacterium
ACAGTTCGTATTACTGTTCGTGATGATGCACCAGAAGCAAATGATGATACTTTGGCTGTCCAAGAAAGTGGTACAGCAAATGGTAACGTGATTACAGCGAACGATGATGCTGGTCAAGACACACCAGGAACAATAACACAGGTTGTTTTCAACGGTGTTGCAACAGCTGTTCCTGCGACAGGAACTGTTGATGTTGTTGGGACTTACGGAACATTAACGATTGCTGCTGATGGTACTTATTCATACACGGCGATTGATGATAACCCAGATGGTGTTGATGAATTTATTTACACATTGCGTGATTTTGATGGTGATACAGATACGGCGAAATTGTCTATTACAGTATCAAAAATCAATGACATTCCTGTTGTTAATCCTGAGATTAAAACAGTTGATGAAACTGATGGTACAGACAGTGTTTCTGGAACAATCGATGTAGACTTCGGCGGCGATGCGCCAGGTGAAGTTAATCCAAATGGTGAATTTGATGCCTCTGTTCCGAACCTAACATCATGTGGTCATGACGTTAACGTTACTCTTGATGGAAACACATATACAGGTACGGCAAATGGTCAAACTGTATTCACAATGACAATCAACGAAGATGGTTCTTACACATTCAACCAGTTAGAAGCGATTGATCACCCGAACACAGTGAACGACAATGATGTTGTGAACTTGGTATTTGGTGCAACAGCAACTGACTCAGATAATGATTCAGTAAATACAACTGTTACAATTCGTGTTCTTGACGATGGTCCAGAAATTGGCAATACAACAAAAGAAGTTGATGAGAGCGATATTGAAGCTGGTCAAAATCTTGTTGCAACAGGTGAAGTTGTTGCTGACTTTGGTCAAGATGGTCCAGGTGAAATTACAGCGAATGGCTTGTTTGAAGCGAAATTCCAACGTGATGGATCAAACGTAACATTGTCTTCTGGTGGTAACGCGATCTCTGTGACAAACACAGATAACGTTTACACTGGTACTGCAAATGGTCAGGTTGTCTTTACTTTGGCGATCGACCCTGCGACAGGTGCATACACATATACGCAAATGGGTCCGATTGATCATCCAGATGATCAAGATCCAGATGATGTTATTTGGTTGAAATTCTATGCTGATATCACTGATTGTGACGGCGATCATGACACAGGTGTTATTGTTATTGACGTTCATGATGATGCGCCAGTTGCTGTAAATGATGCAGATACTGCTGCTGAAGGTACGGTTGTAACAGGTAACGTTCTTGACAATGATGATGCAGGTGCAGATTCAGACGCAAGTGTTGTTGAAGTTCAATTTAACGGTCAAACATTTGCCGTTCCTGCGACAGGTTCTACGACAGTTACTGGTCAATATGGTGAGCTAACAATCAAAGCTGATGGTACTTACAGCTACGAAGCAAACTCTAACAACCCAGATGGTGTTGATCGTTTCACATACGTAATGCGTGACGGTGATGGCGACAGAGATACTGCGCAGTTGTCTATTACAGTGACGTCTGTTGATGGTGTGCCAACTATTGAACAACGTAATGTTCCTTATTACGAAGATAGATTGGAAGACGGTAAGATCACAATTAATGGTACATTAGATTTTGATTTTGGTGCAGACGGCCCTGGTGCAATTACACCAAACGGTATTACTGTGACACGTTTTGAACTTGGTGGTGCTGCGCAAACATTAACATCAGGTGGTGTTGAAGTTGTGTTTACACAAACAGCTAATGGTTACATTGGTAAAGCAGGTAACGTTACGGTTATTACTTTGGAAATTGACCCACAGACTGGTGAGTATACTTACCAACAATGTGCGCCAGTTGATCACCCAGAAACGGGTGAGAAGAATGGTGATAAAGTTATCTGGGTTAAATTTGGTGTTCAAATTACAGATGCTGATGGTGATGTAGCTGAAAACGTTATCAACTTTGATATTGTTGATGATGACCCAGAGGCTGTTAATGATACTGATGCTGCGGCAGAAGGCGAAACTATAACTGGTAACGTACTTGATAATGACGATGTTGGCGTTGATGGTAACGGCATGGTTTGTGAAGTTAAGTTTGGTAATCAAACATTCGCAGTTCCTGCAACAGGTTCAGTAAAAGTAACTGGTCAATATGGTGAGTTAACAATCAAAGCTGATGGCTCATATAGCTATAAAGCAAACAACAACAACCCAGATGGTGTTGATGTATTTGATTACACAATGAAAGATGGCGATGGTGATACATCATCTGCAACTCTTTCAATCACTGTTACTAACGTTAACGATGTACCAACTATTAAAACAAGCGTAACTGGTGTGAACGAAGTTGATCTTTGTGATCACCCACTTGTTGTGAACAAAACGTTCGAACATAGCTTTGGTGATGATGGCGCTGGTAAAATTGAAGTTAATGGCAACACTGCTGTTAAGTTTAAAGTTGGCGGTCAAGACCAAACTCTAGAATCAAATGGTGTTCCAATCGTGATTTCACAATCTGGTAACGGTTATGTTGGTAAAGCTGGTAACTTAACAGTGTTTACAATGACGTTGAATGGTCAAACAGGCGAGTACACATATACTCAGTTTGCTGGCGTTGATCACCCAGGTGTTGGTAAAGCCGGTACTGATGATGTGATTTGGTTGAAACTTGGTGTGACAATTACGGACAGCGATGGCGATAGTGCAGATGCATACGTTAACATTGATATTCGTGATACTGCGCCAGAAGCAGTTAATGATACAGACTCTGCAGAGGAAGGTAAAACTGCAACAGGTAATGTTCTAGATAACGATGAAAATTGTGAAGCTGGTAGCATGGTTTGTGAAGTTAAGTTTGGTAATCAAACAATTGCAGTTCCTGCCACAGGTTCAGTGAAAGTAGCGGGTCAATATGGTGAGCTTACTATTAAAGCTGACGGTACATATAGCTACTTAGCAAATAACAACAACCCAGATGGCGTTGATGTGTTTACTTACACAATGAAAGATCAGGATGGCGATACATCATCTGCTGACCTTTCAATCACTGTGACAAGTGTTAACGATGTTCCGACAATCACAACAAGTGTGACTGGAGTGAACGAAGTTGATTTATGTGATCACCCATTAGTAGTGAATAAAACATTCGTTCATGACTTTGGTGATGATGGCGCGGGTCGCTTTGAAGCAAACGGCAACACTGCTGTGACGTTTAAAGTTGGCGGTCAAGATCAAACATTAACATCAAGCGGTAAAGCTGTTGTAATTACAAACACAGCAGATGGTTATGTTGGTAAAGCAGGCGGTGAGACAGTATTCACTCTTGATCTTAATCAACAAACTGGTGAGTACACATATACTCAGTTTGCTTCTGTTGATCACCCAGGTGTTGGTGTGACAGGCACGAACGATGTTATCTGGTTGAAACTTGGTGTTTCTATCTTTGATAAAGATGGTGACAGAGCTGACGCTTACGTGAATATTGATATTCGTGATGATGCTCCGACAGCTGTAAATGATAAAGTCTTTACTGGTGGATCAGTTACATTTGATACATTGGATCTAAACTTGTCATCAAGCGATGTTGCTGGAACACAAAGTTCTTTTGCTAGAGATGGTATCTCAATCAATTCAAACAATGGCGCTGATCTTGTGTGGGTTAACCACACTGGCCCAGGTGTTGGTATTGCGGGTAATGGAACTGATAAAGTTTACGGTGCTCACGAGAGATTAGAAGTTAACTTTGCAACTGCTGTTACTGCGGCGACAATCACTCTTGGTGATATGGGTGCGAATAACGTTGGCGATAACTTTAAATACGAAGTTTTCTTAAGCGATGGAACATCTGTTGTTGAGACAGTGGTTATCCAAGGTAATGGTCTTGTTGGTGAAACATTTAAGTTTGATGTTGATGGTTACAATGCAGATATCGTTGGTGTTGACTTAATCGGCGGACCTTCATTCTTGTTGAATGATGTCCAAGCTTCATCTGTTGATTACACTGCTGGTGATGCACAAGGAAATGTTCTTCTGAATGATGACCATGCTTGTGGAGATGATACTGTTGTGACAACAATCAGCTTCGGAGGCAGAGATTACTCTGTACCTGCAAACGGTGACCGTACAATCAATGGTGATAATGGTAAGCTAACGATCAATGCGAAAGGTGAGTACACATATGTGTCAAACACAACGCCTGATCAAACAATCCGTAGCTTTAACATTAATAACCCAGGCGGTAGTGATGCTGGTGGTGACATCAAAAATGTTTCAACACAATATAATGAAACAACAAAAGACTTTACCTTCACAATGGTGACAGATGCGCATGCAGATGGTGTAGAGTTTGCTGTAAATGATGGCCCTAACCCTAAAAACCACCCTGGTGAATTAGCGTTCTTCTATATTGATGGAACAGGCGCAGAACCAGTTGTGACAGTGTATGGTTACAATGGTGTGAGTGTTAGCAGTTGGAAAGATGGCGGAGCGGATGCTGGTAATCAGTCTCCTGACAAAATCTTCAGCTCGATCACAAACCCTGAGTTGTTTGATAATATTGTTGCAACAACAAATGCCGATGGTACGAAAACATACAGTGTTTCACTAAACGTTGATGCTCTTCAAAACCATGATCCAATTTACGGACCAAATGGTATTTGGGAAGGTGTTGAATTTGGCGACAAAATTGGTATCTGGGCACACACATTATCAGACTTGGAAACAAGTTACGGTAACGATGGCTTCTTAACGAAGTGGGATTACAGTGGTTTGGGTTGGTATGACTCAAGTAACCAACACACTGATACAACAACAATCCCTGGTCAGTCTGGTGGAGATGATACATTTACATACACAATTCGTGATGAAGATGGTGATACTTCAACAGCTACTTTGGAAATCTGTGTTAAAGATTTCGATAACGTTATTGAAATCACTGGAAATGGTAATTTCTACGGTACTGATAATGCTGACATGTTCTTGTTCAATGCATTGGGTGCGGCTGGCGCGGCAAGATTGAATAACTTCAATCTAGACGAAGACGCAGTTGATCTTGGAAATGTAATTCAAGGCTTTGATCCATTGACAGATGCTATTAACGACTTTGTTTTCGTTACAGAAAATAACGGTGATACTGTTGTCCAAATTGATGCCGATGGCGTTGCAGGCGGAGCAAGAGAGAATGTTGCAAGACTAGATGGTGTAACAGGTGAGTCTTTAGAAGACCTTATCGAAAACGGTAACATCATCGTTTAATAATAATTTGAGAAAACCCAGCTTTATTTTTCTAAGCTGGGTTTTTGCTATGTAGACTATATTTTTTAAGGGTTACATGGGTTTTCTAGACATAAAAACAGCTTGAAAATCTATTAATAAACCATTGAAAAAGAACAAAATGCTTGCCATTGTCCCCAAAAAAGGAGATAACTAGCATGAAATTAAACAGATTTTGATATATCAATATTTAATATAATAATAGAGTGAGGATCACCGTATGATGCAAAAATTGAAAAATGATTTGATGAAAAGAATCGCACTGACAGTGTCATGTGTTGTTGTTGCAACTGTTGCAACACCAGTTCAGGCACAAGACGCAGGCCAAATGACCCTAAACGAGGCGATTTCAGCAGGTGTGATGACAAATCCAGAATATGGGACTGTAGCAGCGACACGTCGCGCAACAGATGAAGAGCTTAATCAAGCAAAAGCTTTGTACCGTCCTTCAATCGATTTTAGTGGTGATACTGGTTATGAGTACACTGATGATACAGGAACAAGAGCGCGTGGCGGTTTAAATAGTGATGATACTGAATCACTTTTCCGTTACGAAGCTGGCCTTACTTTAACGCAAATGCTTTTCGATGGTTGGGAAACAAAATACGAGAATGAGCGTCAGCAAAACCGTGTTCAGTCTTCTGCTCACCGTGTGCGTGAAACAGCTGAACTGGTTGGTCTTTCTATCGTTGAAAGCTTCCTAGAAGTTATTCGTCAACGTGAACTATTGAACATCACGCGTGAAAACGTGAACGAGCACATTGCTATCATGGATCTTATCCAAGATGGTGTGAGTGCTGGTCGTTCAACACAAGCTGACCTAGAGCAAATCAAAGCGCGTTTGGCATCTGCTCGTGCGCAAGAATCAACTATTCGTCAACAGTTACGTATCGCTGAATCAAACTTCCGCCGTGAAGTTGGTGATGATCCACGTGCCTTGGTATTACCGCAAGTTCCAGTAACTGCGTTGACACCAAATGTTGAAGAAGAAGTTAAAACAGCGCTTTCACAAAGCCCGACTTTAGACATCTTTGAATCTGATACAAAAGTTGCTTACGCTGAAAAGAAAGGTACAGGATCAACTTTATATCCTCAGCTTGACCTTCAGTTAAACGGCCGTACAGGTAACAACCTTGGTGGTGTTGAAGATGATGACTCAAGTGCTTCTGCATTATTGGTTGCCAACTGGAACCTATACCGTGGTGGTGGTGACTTAGCGCGTGTTCGTGAATTCACACACCGTTATGAAGTTTCTAAAGAGCGTCGTGCAGATACTGCTCGTGCGATTGAAGATGATGTTCGTCAAACTTGGGCGCGTATGGCCTCTGCTGGTGAACGTGCTCGTGAATTTTCTACACAAGCTGCGGCTAACTCAGAAGTTGTTCGTGCTTATAAAGATCAATTCGGTCTAGATCGTCGTACTCTTTTAGACGTGCTTGATTCACAGAACGAGTTATTCGTTTCTCGTACAAACACAATTAACTCTGAATTCTTAGAAATGTTCTCAGTTTTCAGACTGCTTGCTCTTAAAGGTCAGTTGCTTCCAACAATGGGAATTAACTTCCCACGTGAAAGCGCAACTATCGAAGCGGCAGACTATGTAGTTGATCGCTAAGATCAAAACTTAAGCACTACATTTTATTATTAATTTTAAGGGGAGTCTGTGATAGACTTCCCTTAAGTTTTTTATTCTCCTTTTTTCAAATTTCAGGAACATGACAACGTGACGCAAAACGACGACAACAAGCCAGGCTCGAACCCACAAGCTCCATCAGATCAAGGGAAACAGTATAATGTTGATCCCAATAATCCTTACTCTGATCAATCTGCTAGTACAGCAGGCGAGGGTATAGCGGCCAATAACGCATCTTCCATGAAAGAACATGAAAAAGCACCAGATGTTTGGCCATTAGAAGCCGATCGTGTTGCTATTCATGATCCTTTGGTCAACTGTCTACAGTTGCTTGCTGGACACTATGGCCGTCGTGCCAGTGTTGCTTCACTCACATCAGGCTTACCCATACCTAAGCATGGTATTACACCTGTCCTTTTTGAACGTGCTGCGGAGCGCGCAGACCTAAACTCAGTTATGGTTGATCGTCCGCTTGATTCATTGGCTATTGCGCCTAATTTACCGTGTATCATGGTGCTAGAAGGCAATCAGGCTTGTATCCTATGGGAAGTCAAACAGCCTAAACGTAAAGAAACATCAGGTAAGAAAAAGATTACGGTACACCCTGATACACATTTTGTTGTTCAGTTCCCTGAAACGGGTGACGAGCGTAAAGAAATGTCAATGTCAGAGCTTAACGCCGTTTATGCCAACTACGTGTTCTATGTACGCCCCATTGCGCGTATTGATGACCGTGCTGGCCCAGCAGAGATTGATAACGCACGTAGCTGGTTCTGGTCTGCGTTATGGGCGAACAAAAGTATCTATACCGAAGTGATCGCCGCTGCGGTCATGATTAACCTCTTTGCCCTTGGTTCATCCTTATTTGTGATGAATGTGTATGACCGCGTTGTACCAAATAATGCCATTGAAACCTTATGGGTCTTGGCAGTAGGTGTTCTGATTGTGTACGTCTTTGACTTTATCTTAAAGAACTTACGTGCGCATTTCTTAGATCACGCAGGTCGTAAAGCCGATGTTGTGGTGTCAGCCCGTTTGTTTGAACAGATGCTGGGTATGACGATGGAGGCGCGTCCTTCTAGTGCGGGTGTTATGGCCTCGCATATGCGTGAATTTGAAACTTTACGTGATTTCTTTACGTCGGCGACAATGGCGGCGTTAATTGATCTACCATTTATTTTCTTCTTCATCGCTATTATTGCAATTATTGGGGGTCCAATTGCCTTCGTTCCAATGGCGGCTATTCCTATTGTTTTGGGTGTTGGTATGGCGCTTCAAAAACCCCTTCAAGCGGCAATTAAACAGTCTATGATGGAAAGTGCCCTTAAAAATGCACTACTCTTTGAAACAATTTCTGGCCTTGAGACGGTTAAAGTTCAAGCCGCAGAAGGTCATACACAACGTCGTTGGGAAGAGCTAACGGATAAAGCCTCACGTACGTCCGTGAAGACACGCCGCGTTAACAGCTTTGCCTTAAACTTCGCTACATTCGTCCAACAAATCGTCAGTGTGTTTGTTGTTATTGTTGGTGTGTTCTTGATTAAAGAAGCCGCCATTTCAATGGGTGCGTTGATTGCCTGTGTTATTTTGTCGGGTCGCGCAATGGCGCCACTGGCACAAATTGCAGGACTTTTAACGCGTATGCACCAATCTGCGGAAAGCTTACGACAACTTGATGAATTAATGAAAAAAGATGTTGAACGTCCGGCAGGGAAGCACTTTATTTCCATGCCTTCTATTCAAGGTAAAGTTGAATTCCGTGATGTCTTATTTCATTACCCTGAACAAACAGTTCCTGCGCTGAATGGTTTAAATTTCACATTAGAGCCCGGCGACCACGTTGGTGTTATTGGGGCGGTTGGTTCTGGTAAAACGACGATTGAGCGCTTGATGATTAA
>JALZUF010000151.1 GCA_023301785.1 Alphaproteobacteria bacterium
TCTGTCGAAATATCCCTGCCTTCAATTCGGCTGGTCATGTCACTACTATTAGACCCAAGCCTTACAGAAGATGTCTGCCCTTCTTGATATGAATTACCTATATAAGAGCTCATCATACTACCAAAGCCGTTCCAACTATCTAGACCACGCGGCGTTAAATCTGCGGGCACTTCACGTTCAAACTGCACTGTATTTTCTGCCGTGATGCCATCATCGACACCCGCAAGATTATTCCAATTTGGTGAAATATTTGAATCTAATGAAGCCGTCTGCTCGGCTGATTGACCACTATCATCCTGAAAACTCATCTCATCTGGAATATTCATTCTATTTCTAAGCAAGTCAGAACCTGCCTGATTTCTTTCCGCTTGTACGACACGCTGTTCTTCTTCTCGAATTTCATTTGTCTGACCATCTGAATTCATGTGACTATCAAATCTAGCTTCGTCTGAAATTTCTTGATTACGCAACATATCCTCATGCGCCCGTTGCTGAGCTTCTTCAGGTAACTGCTGAACGACTTGCTCATCGTATCGATTGACACTTTCTAAAATGACACGTTCTAAATCCGCCTCTGATAATTGTTCATAATTTTCGCGAAGCTGTAAAATTTGATCATATAATTCAGGTGTTTCTGCCGCATCAATTTGCCCTAGCAACTCATCAATATATCCAACAATATTTTCTGATGCTAAACGTGCAACTTCTGCATTGGCAGTTTCAAGCCCACCACTTATGCCCATGACAATAGAATCTTGAACGGTAAAGCCATACTCAACATTTGCCAAAGCCGTCGTTATAGAACTCCCTATCCCCGTCTTAAGCGCCGCCTCTAAGTCAGGCGGAAGATTGTCAATATTACCCAGTAATGGGCCAGCTATATGTTCCTCTAAACCATGCGTCACCATCGCATTCACAATAAATGATCCGTTCGCCATAATCGATTCAAACACACTGCCACGCATCATGTCATAGTCAGTGGCACTAATTGCTGCGGCTGACAAACCGATGGCAATGATATCTTCTAGATCACCTGGTAAACCAATTTCGGCGACAACGTCTTTGACGATACGCACACCTAATTCAGGCGTTTCATTTAATGATTCAATCGCGGCAAGCTTTGCTTCCCTTACAGCAACTTCAAATAATTGAGCAAACTGATCTTCTGTTACAATGCCGTTATAATAATCATCAATCATACCGACGACACTACCACCTAGGCTTGTGACCATTAACCCTCTTAAACTCTCGGGAATATCTAAATCAACTTTGTCTAACAGTTCAGAAACAATGTGTTCTTCAACCGTATAATCGATTAGATCGTCTTGGATAATATCTAAATTATCTGCAATCATATCAATGATGGATTGAACTGGCGCATTTGGGTCAATAGAGCGTTCGCTATCTCCAATAATAGACACAGCAGAGCCTACAATTGTTCTCAAAACACCTTCTAAATCTGATGATAAATCTAACTCGTCAAAAACACGATCCGTTACTTGGGTTGCAATTTGTTCACGGAAACCATTACGGATCAAATGCTCACCTACTGTTCCGCCGCCTTGGATGATAGCTTCTTGCAAAGTAGCACCATCAACGTAGCCATAGTAACCACTCGTTAAACCTGCTGAAAATGAGGAAGCAACAATCGGAATAAGGCTTGGGTCTAGTCCTGTTTGCTCAACAAACTCCTCAGCTAATTCACGTCCTGCAACATCCGATACAGTCATGATCGTTGCTTGCACATATTGATTACCCACGGCCTGCACACCGTTTGATCCAATACTGCTAAGGTTGCCATAGAATATACCTGCAATACGCGCCGCATCTGCCCACTTACCATCTAAGGTTAAACTTGCTGTTGTCGTAAGCCCTGCAATCATCCCTGCCGAGACTGCGCTCCCCGTTCCTGCCGTCGCAACCGCAATCACAACAGAAGCCAAGATAACCTCCCAGTTGTCTTCAATAATCTTTCCTGCTTCTTCTAAATCCTCGCCCCAACGATGCCATTCGGCATGAACCGTCTCACCGAAACGTTCCGCCTCTTCTCCAATACTTTCAATAGGGCGACCAATGATAGGTAGGTCTTCAACAAAATCTAAAGTTCCGTGCCATGCATCAACGGCGCCATCTTTTAAGGGTTGTAAAACATGATCATCAAATTTTCTGCCTAACTTACGAACTGTTCCCATTATGGCACATCCTTAATGTAAACATAGGCTTGCTCATCTTCATCAAAACCCATCATTCTTGCACCAATTTCTTCGGCCTTTTTACCCAAGGCTTTATTTTTGATGTAGGCTTTTATGTGGGCATATTCTCCGTACGATCCAATCTCTTCAAAAAAATCTTTTAGGATGGCGAAGATACCACCGCCGATTTTTCCGCCTGTCGCAACACTCCACAGGTAAGGAACTTCATCTTCATGCACACCAGCTAATACCGTTGATGCCACATGCTTTAGATCTTTGTCGTAAATATTAAATAGATTGCACTTGCCATTTATAATGGCGTTTTTTAACTCGTCAAAATTCTCATCATCATGACAAGCAGGACGAAGATAAATACCAACTAAATCATCCCAGCACGCCTGCTGTATTCTATAGCCATCATAAGATTTTTTAACGTTGCTCAAGACACAATTCCTCTGCGCCCGACCACGCAAAAAAAGGCGCAACAAGGCTGGTTTTCTTTAAATTTTGGGATGAAGGAATTTAAATTCTAAACGAATTTCTATTGCTTAATCTCATTAAACTTATTATACATTATGTAAAGTATGCAATGCAAGTTATGCGTTAGCCGCAGCAACTCTATCTTCAAAGAAGAGTTTCAAAAGATATAAAAATACGGGTGTTAAGAGGGCTTAGTAATACATACCGTGACGGTAATTCCACGATTTAAAATGCTTACAAAGCTTAGCATTGATGCGCTCAACATCGAGGCCTTCGCGGATCACAATCGGGCAAGGCTCAATTTGACGCTCACCATTTTGCATTGGCACTAGCGTACCATCCGCATCCACCATAGAGACCATCACACCTTGTTCGTAACGTGTTTCCATGCTGGCTTCTGGTTGGATTGATTTCACATACTTATTGGCCTCAACCAACAAATCTGCTTCGTTCTCAATACGCTCACCGATACCAGTAATCAAACCGCGATTTCCCTTACCTGATGGGTTCGCAGAACTGGCGAACACAAGACGTGTTTCTTTTTCCCAAAGTGCGCCAACAAGTTGCTCGCTTGGCGTACCAAATTTAATGACAAAACAACTTGTGCCACGGCCATCCATCATCAGGCTACGTGTACCATCATCAGGTACGTATTTTTCTAGCGCTTCTTTTTTCCATGGCAAGATACAACCCAATAGAATGTCATCATTCCAATGGTCTTGATAGAACGCTTCAACTTCCGCGTTTAATTCTGCTAATTCTTTTAATTGCTCCATAGAGCCACAAAGGACAACACCTGGTTTATTGAGGTTACGTTGCTTCGCATCAAACTTACGTTCTAGACCTGCTTTATCGCTTGTCACAACAATATAACCAACTTTTGTTGGGCTAACGACCATACCACCACCAGCGGCCAGAACGTCATAGGATTGCTGATTCAGCTCCCCGTCCCATTTGGTCATTTTATCATTGATGTTCGTTTGTGTTGCTGCGTTTGCGCTCATGGCTGTCCTCATTCAAAAATTCTTATGATTTTTAACTGAAAAACAGGGCGTAATGCAATGTTTAATTCGAAAAACTGATGTTTTATTGAAAATTAAAACTGATAACGGACGCTTAAGAATGGCAATGTTGTGACTAAACCAAACTCGTTATCACCCGTCACTTCATCCTCGACAAAATAAGGAGAGACTGCGGCCGCAATACCTGCGTTCCAACGCTTGTTCTTGCTTTCATATAACGCTAAGCGTGCCTGTGCGGCAACTAATGGCACAGGATAGTCTTGATAACCAGATACTAAACCCAATGCACCCGAAAGCTCTAAGGTTGTTGGCCCGATTGGAATACTGTAAGGATTAGTCACATACCCTAAACCAACCGACGTTCTTTCGACACTATTTGGGTTCAGGAAGTATAGCCCCCAATTACCGTATCCTTCGGTATGCACCTTCACCACAGCCAAAGCATGGCGCTCACGAAAGTCTTCATCTTCTGATTGGAAATGCTTTGTCGCAATCGGCCCACCTTCGACGGTGATTGATTCAACATTAACGCCCATGAAATTTGCCCCTCTACTTGTTTGTGCGTTTGCTTTGTACGGCAACGCAAAAACTAACATTGCGACAACGGTAAGTAAGATAATTCGATAAAAATTCATTTCGGTATGTTCCATGTATCTTTTATAATCTAGATATAAGATATCCGAAACAATTTAATAAATTTATAATTGGTTATGGTAACAATACTTTAGATGGCATTTTCTGGTACACTAACGGTAACACCATTGCCTTGAACTAACTCAAACCCTGTTTCACCAGCGCGTAAGCGTTGTTCTGCTTGGGCAAGATTAAGGGTGTTAATTTCCTCCTGAATATCAGGAAGCTCGCCTTCCTCTGCTAAATAAGAAATATTATCAATGTAAGACTCTTGTGCGGCCCCTTGCCCTACCGACAAACCTTCGTTATCTGGGTCAGCTAATAACGCTTCTTCATAATTATCAATTTCATTTATTTGATAAATGATATTTTGTAAGGCTGGCGATACATCCGTTACATTAATTGAGTTCATATCTAATTGATCTATCATTTGGCTCAATCGAACAGAATCGAAAGTCCCAATTTGTGTCGGGTCTAAGCCAACAACCTCAAATTGGTTTTGCAAAAACTCGGCATGTTGAATACTAACTTCGGCTACCTCAAGCTCTCCAGCGACAACCAGTTCAGCAAATTCAGTTCCACCTTCAATATCATAAGGACTACCATCGTAGGGTATACGTGTCACAGGAGGCTCAAATCTATTTTGTGCACTTGCTAATATATCAACCTCTTGTTCAAAATCAACAATACTTCCGTCTTCAATCATGGCTTCTAAATGATTTTCGATACGCATTTCTGCAATTTCACGCTGTCTTGGTGTACTATTCTCATCTTCAATAATGGCTTGCTGTTCCAGCATAGCACGCATATCTCGTGACATCTCATAATCATCAGGAAAATCTGTATTAGAAGAGGATATATCTATAATACCAGCCCATCTACCTATATCCGGCTCTGGCTCTGGCTCTGGCTC
>JALZUF010000152.1 GCA_023301785.1 Alphaproteobacteria bacterium
GCAGGAGAATTGCCTGCCTTTACGACATTAGAAAGTGATGTAGGTTCGCTCAATTTAAAGACAGCGAAAAAATGGGGTGAAAAATACGTTAATGTTATTCAAAATATTTCAGACGAAAGCCGTAAGGCAAAACGTATTACAGACAAGATGCCTAGTAACTACATTCGCTTAGCCCAAATCTTAGTGGCACTGCCCAATGCTAAAATCATTCACTGTCGACGCAACCCAATTGACACTTGCTTCTCATGCTACAAACAACTCTTTGCGCGCGCGCATTACTGGTCGTACAACTGGGAAGAAATGATTGATCACTACAAAGATTACGAAGACTTAATGGATCATTTTAGAGAAGAGTTTGGCGACAGATTTATAGAAGTTGATTACGAAGACACCATTAATGATTTTGAAAACCAAGCGCGCAGACTTATCGATTACGTTGGCATGGAGTGGGATGATGCTTGCCTCAAACCACATAAATCAAAACGATCAGTTTTAACCGCGAGTAAAGGGCAAGTGATTAAGCCTATCTACAACACGTCTATTCATGCTTGGAAAAAATACGAAGATGAGCTTTCGCCTTACGTTGAAGAACTTAAACAATTTGTTCGTAATTAAAGATTAAACGCTAAAGCCAGAAGACCCAGTAAAGATATCAAGAATACTGGCTTGCGATTGACCAGCAAGACTAAGCGCTGTTGTGCTTAAATCTAACCTTGTTTGCGCAGACAAAAGGTTTGCGCCTTCTTTATTCAAATCCGCATTCACCAAATCTGCTGCACCATTTTCTAGGTTAAAAATAGTATTCCTCGTAAAATCCTGTCGTGTTTCTACGATACTAAGATCCGTTACAAGCTTCGTGCCATAGTCACGCACTTCGGATATAGCATTTCTAATATTACGAATAGCCGCTTCAACTTGTGATGGTTTCTGATAGTTAATATCGTCCAACTCCAAAGCCTCAATACCAAAGTCTTGGCCGTCGACTTCAAGCTGACTTTTCTCGCGACGATCACGGCTAAAGTCCACGATCAAATCTTCTTTATCTAAAAGATTGATACCACGGAAATTACTATCTTCAATAACAGATTGAACTTGCTCTAAAAAATCTTGCGTTTCCTCACGGAATTGTTGGGATAGCGGCAATGAAGTTGCTTCATACCTTGCGCGCATACCTTCCGCAGAAATTGGCTTGTTATATATTGCTACATCAGAGATTTGCCCATCAAAAGAAAATGTTCCATTTGCCCGTCCAGGCGCATTTCCTGGGCCATCATCATGGAAATAAACATTCTGATTAACGCCGCCAATACCATTATCATTCGGATGGTTTCCGATGAACGTTCCATTAAGGCTTTCCGATCCAAAAGAGACACCGTTTAGATAACCTGTAAAGCTATCGGAAGATGCACTTTGAACAAATGCTACGTGATAAGAAACACCCGCTTCGATTGGAATACTAATGTCCAATGGACCATATCCACCACCAGATGTAGTACGACCATTAACGCGTAATTCACCATCATCAATATAGATATTCATACTGTTTACGGTACCGCCCTCTTCCCAAAGAACTTGGCGTCCCGTCACAGAATCTGCATTAAAAATAAGCTCAACTGACCTTTCTGAAAATGGACCAGTTTCATTAATCGCAATATCACTTGGTACGTCAACATATTGACCTGTGCCGTCAAAGGTCGCCGCCAAACCACCCGCGCCGTAAAACAATATCTCGTCACTTTGACCAACACCGTTTAGGTAATTTCCGTCCAAACTTGCGCCGTTGGTTCCCAAGTTTCCAGCCGCTGCCTGATCAGAGTCATTTAAACGAAAATAAGCAACAGGGCCATCATCTAAAATTAAATTTGTTAGCGCAGAGTCCGTTTTTTCTAATGTTTCTTTTGCTTCAAGTGCTTTGACCTCTGCCAAATTCAAGATATTTTCAATCGTCTCTAATCCCGTTAGAGCTTGCTGAATAGTGCGCACACCAATGCTCATGCTATCGAATAATTTATTGAAATCGTTTGCGCGCTGGGTTAGCGCCGTGGATTGAAAGAAATTTTGAGGTTGATCAATGGGAGAGTTGACTTCTTTACCAGTCGCCAGACGTAAGGAAGTACGATCAAGGTTTTCCCTTGCTCGTTGGATGCTTGTCAGCGTGCTTTTAACCGTCGCACCTACTACAATGTCATTACCCATTCATGCCTTCCCGCAATTATTTAGGTAGTACTTGCAAACTTCATACCAATGTCTTCACTTTTTCTAAGATCAAAAAAGGTAATAATATCATAAGCTTACAAAAAACTTATACTCATACCCTTATAATATACCAAAAAAGTTAAGTTTTTGTTAGGGAAACTATTGCTTACTAGACGGCAATACCCTGCATTTGTGCCATTTTATCATTCACATAAGCACCATCTTTTATGTGGAATTCGACAGATTCACGCCCTTGCCAAGAATTTATCTGAAATTGCCCCAGAAAATGAAAATTGCTGTTTCTTGAATTTTTGAGTAACGCCTCACCTAAATCAGTACCAACACCATTAAAAATCATCGATTTCATCCGTCCACCACTATCGGCGTCACTCAGGATTAGGCGAATATGCTTATCTTTCAAAACATCCACCTGATTAACTTTTACGTTAGAAAGCGCAAAAATAGGTTCAGGATTGCCCATACCAAACGGCCCAACATTATTTTCTAGAAGTTTAATAAAATCAGGTTTAGCTGCTGTAATTGT
>JALZUF010000153.1 GCA_023301785.1 Alphaproteobacteria bacterium
ACCTTGTGTGCCAGTCTTCTTCCATGTTGTTGAGGTAATCATTCATTGATGTGAAGGTAGAGGCACAGAACTCAAGTGGGCACTCAAAGATATCCTCAGCCCTCTCCTCTTCCTCAACCTCATCACCAGTGCCAGCATGTGGGTTATTGATCACCTCTTCTCCATGTTCATGGATTCTGGTCAGGCGACGCTTGATGGGCTGTGAGGGGGTTTCAGCCTCCCAGGTCGATGTTTTCTTGTGACTTGGCATGGGCCCTCCAATAGGCCGTACTGGAACCTTTTCAAACATGAATGTATTGGGAATCTTCAGGGGCTCCAGTGCAACTTTCTTCCCTTCTCCGATAATGCCATGCTTTCTTGCCACCACATGGCCTTCTCCCAGTTCAAAGGAGTGGTAGAAAGAGATGCCTTGGATTTTGCTTGGTCCAAAGATTTCCAGGGACGAGTCCTCGCCATCTACGTCCATCGACTCATCAATACTCTTGTTTGTGGCGAGTACAGTGATGCAATTGGCCACACCATCATTGGCAGTGACTGCGAAGGCAAGCTCTATCCCGGATCAAATGTTGAATCCAGCCCTCACAACCTCTTTCGCAGCCATTTTCTGGAGTCCTCCATAACGATCGCAAACGCTCTTTCCACTTTCAGGCTCAGAGTACTTTACAGATTCGATCCGGGCACCTTCCAGTTGGGTGTTCATTCAGAGGAGGCTCTGAATGAAAGTTCCAGACTTGTATGCTCCTGCGTTATCACTCGTGACCAAAATCCTCTTCACTTCTGGATGACACTGGAGGTAGGACTTGATGTTGCTGAACGTCAGGGCGGCTGTGGTGATGCCATGTTGCTTGATCTTGTCCTCGAATATGGTACTGAAACATTCTGTCTCAGTGTACCACTGGCCTCCTCTTTGGACAGTCGCTGGAAGCAACTCTGGTGCCATTCAGTTCCAGTGAGAGCGTAGAACTCCGGCTTATCCTCATGGTGTCGATGGTCAATGAACTTCATTGACCAATCAAGCACCACTGTGGGGTCTTTCTCATCCAAAGTCTGTCTGATGTCCATCTCTTGGGCCACAATCCTCAAGAGATAGCGCTGGTTAGCAAAGATGGTGTCTGAAGACTGTTCAAGGTGTGGTACAACTCCTTGGCCATTTCTTCCGAAAGAGTTACCTCCAAGTCCTCAATGGCACCCCTAAGGTACCTGAACAAGTGGGTGGTCACACTCCTCTTGGAAAGCCCCCTCCTTCTGGTCACTCAGGGCAAAGTTAATGCAGTGGGAAGGACAGCGGTCAGAAACTTGAACCTCATATGAGAACTTGCATTTGACATAGTTCTTGGTGGTCATGAGGTACTTTTGCACGTCCTTCTCCCACGTGCTCCCCATGCCCAAGTTGGACAGCTGGTCGCCCAAGGACGCCAGGTCATCAAAGCACCTACAACAGGCCTCTTTGACATTGTCCAGACCCCTCAGGATGGGGGACTGGGATTGGATAACAAAATGTACTGACCTCAATTTAGGCCAAAACATGTTTTGGTGAGCAATGACAAAGCCGTGCTTAACCTGGCAAACATGTGCTGCCCTACATGGCCCCCAGAAATGCCCCAACTAAGTTGAAAATGTTCCTCCTGGCCATGATTTGATTCTGGCATCAAGAGTTATTAGCATATTTTTTGGCTAGGAGCAACTTTTATTTAGCGAAACTGTGTTTGTACTCCATGATTGGTCCACCCAAGCCCCCGGCATACACGCGTAGCACTATGCGGACCCTGGAAATGCCCCAAATGATCTGAAATTTTCCTCCTGGCCATGATTTGGTACTGGCATCAAGAGTTATTGGTGTCATTTTGGGCTAGGAGCAACTTTTATTTAGTGAAACTGTGTTTGTACTCCATGATTGGTCCACCCAAGCCCCCGGCAGACACGCGTAGCACTATGCGGACCCTGGAAATGCCCCAAATGATCTGAAATTTTCCTCCTGATCATGATTTGGTACTGGCATCAAGAGTTATTGGTGTCATTTTGGGCTAGGAGCAACTTTTATTTATTGAATCTGCTTTTGCATTTCACCAGGGTTCACTTTTGAACCAATTAGACAGCTCACGATTCCACAATATGGGACTTTTTTTGCCCTTTTTGATGTCTGTACACTTGATGGCCTCCCCTAAAACGTAATTTCATGACTTTCTATATGTTTCTGAGCACAACTGAATACAATGGTCGCTCTGGGAAGGGTAAAAACAGGCAAAAAACAGGTTTTTCCAACTTTGGAGGCAATTTTCTCCCTGAAATAAGCAAAACTCACGACTGAAACGGGTTTGGCCCACCATTTGGGATATCTTAGGGTGCACTTGCAACAGATCTGGGTCGTGACCCCCCGGGCAGGTCCGTGGTGGGGATACCCCTGGAGGTCCTTGATTTTAGGGCGTTTACCTATATAACCCATGAAAAAATCAGCCGATTTCAAAATCTGATTTTTTTTCTGGAAAGCCCTGATATTCACGGTTCCAACGAGTACAGGCACATGTCTGTGCTTTAAATATTTCCAGGAGTTCTGACCACATTCGTAAATGTGGTACTTTTGCCAATTTGGCCATTTTGGAAAACGTAAAAACGTAAATGTGGCCCGTACGGACCCCAAAAATAAAAAATCGGCCCGATTATTTGTTTGGGAGATTTCTAATGGTCATGGAGGTCCTAAAAAACGCCACGAACGAAGAAT
>JALZUF010000154.1 GCA_023301785.1 Alphaproteobacteria bacterium
CCGAAGTTGCAGACTTATAGACCGAATCTAAGTCTCTTTCAGTAGCGAGCACTATCGGATTAGCCTTTTGGAGGAAGGCTTCAAACTCCTCCTCCGACACAGGGAGCTCATCTTGCGGGTAATGAGTTTTGAAAATGACTCCCTCAAGTTGAGAAAGAGAATCTAGACTATGCCCCTTACGAAGCCACATATCTAGATCAACATAAAGCGGTTGATTACGGAGGCTCGCAAAATTGTTCAGTAAAAGATCAATGAGAACATGAGTCCCTGAACGAGTCAGTGAAGCAATCAACACATTACGACCGTTACTCTGAGGCAATAAACCTGGAGGCGCAACCGTACGAGGGTTGTTATGTTGCAACGCGGAAATCACTTCTTAAGCTTCGATTTCAGTTTTAGTAAAGCGCGCTTCGCAATCACCTGTTTCGGAAAATCAAAGACGCGAGGCTTATTGGAAGCATTAATTTTTTTTGCTGCGTGAGATAGAGTTGGTTCTCTACCGTGTAAAATCTTAGCTTTAGCCGCTCCCCCTACATAACCGGGGAAAATCGTTCTCCAGTTATACTCAGGAGGAAAGACCACAAGACGTAAATCTGATACGTAAAGGCTGTAACGGAAGGTCGGTTGATCAGGGCCATATTTCCCGTTTTCATCTTTCACCTGTTTCACGTAACGTTCGAACCAAGCGTCGACAAAGTTGTCAAAACGCTCACTCTTCTTGTATAGAATCATTCCACTATTTGGTTCCGCAAAAGAAATTGGAACCCCAAAATTGTAATCATTCCACGCTCTAAAAGATGCGTGTGCATAACCGATCTCAAAATGATCTAAGGTTTCAAACATCTCTTCTACAGAATCGATCACTAGCGTATCGGTATCTAAAAATAAGGTTTGCTCATATGGGCTATTCTTCAGCGGAATCAACTTATCCTGCCAAGTATAGGTCGGATTATCGATAATCTGTACCGTATCAAAGTTCTTAGCAGCCTCAATACTAGCAGATTCCTTATCTGTGATTAAGCACGCAGGGAGATCCGGATCCGTTTGCTTCAGAGAAAGGCGTGATTTACTCGCCTCTTCAACAAAGCTTTTCCCTGTTGCTATATATAAAATTCCTCGTTTCATTTTACTATCCATCATCGTGTTAGGCCATTAAGTATTCAGACTTCTCCTTAGCAATCATTCTCCCTCTATAATGGAGAAGGTGCCCTTTGTTCGCCAATCGGTATTTCGTGTAATTAGCTCTATCTTTAAGGTTTGCAGACAATGAACCGTTCTCACATTTAGAGAGCTCTTCCTCTAAGGATTGGCGCTCATACCCCATGTATTTCAAATCTTCATCTGAAATATAGGAAAGAGCCTCCATCGCTAGCTTTTTTCGAAAACTCGTATTAATAGATTTTAAATACGACTCTTTAGAGCCCTTATGGATCTTACGATCTTGTTCCTTATAGGCATTTGGATCACCAAAGTAGCCACGCAACTGTGTTGATCCCAGTGAGTTTGCCACATCCTCAATCGCCTCAATCCCTAAAAATTGGGTAATGCCCTGCGCAACCTCATCAGGAGAAGTCACTAGATCTTCGTAGGATACATTGAGCGCTTTATCCCCTAGTTTCCGAGAAGCCATACAAAGTTGTGTAAACCCCTCTTTCAAATCCACCGTATTAATTCCGTAAGAAAAGGTCCCCCCATCAAAAGAGTTCATCAAGGAACCTATAATTGACAACGGATTTCGCCAGAGAAAGATATACTTCGCTCTAGGCATTAACTCCACCAGCCGGTCAGCGACTACGCAATAGCGAGGAGACTTATCTAAAAAGTACTCCGCTCCCTCAGAAGCGAGATTGTCATAAAAAGCATTCAGATAATTTTCCGTCGGCTTTTGGTAGAGTTCTGTGAGATCGCCAGGCTCCCCCCCCTCCTCGCCGTCCCTATACGAACGGACAAAACGGTTATAAACATAATAGCCAAACCACGATGATGCGCGGGTCGTCTGAGACATTCCTACGAGTGGTAAAGCCACGTGCGGCTCGCCGATCGTGTCAACCTGCTCTACTTCTAGCAGCATTTTCTGCAAGATCGTAGAACCCGATCGAGGGAGCGATAATAGATACAATGGAGTAACCATAAAATTTGTTAAAGTTAGAGAGAAAGATTACGCATTATAGCCAAAGTCCTTTAGCTCTTGTTCAAAAAACGTATTCAAGAACTCGATAGTCTCAGGCTTAAGCTTCTTTTCGTATTGTTTGGATTCACCTGATCGCATGTGTTTGAGTACATTCTCTTCTTTATTACTCATTTGCTCTTGGCGCTCTCGGGTAAGGGATTGAACCACCTCGTCAAGGTCTTCCCCTGGAGCTACTTGCTTAGCCAGGCTCGTGATAAATTGGTCAAACTCCCCCATCATATCCTCATACCTCCATACTAGACTATGCGGTAGGGGCTTAATCTCATCATAAATAAAGCGGATCTTTTCCTTAATCGACTCAATCCGCCATTCTTGCTGAACGAACCAATCAATCCCCTTTTCGCGTGCCTCCTCTGCATCTAAGAAAAACTGCTTATTCGACGGCGTATGTGCATACGCGATGGAGTAAAACGCCGAAACTAGAATATCGCGAGGATCTCGGACAGTCGCTAGAACCGTGTACGGGCTAAGGTCTAGTTGCCCGCCGGTGCGGAGCATACCAACCGATCCGTAAAAGTACCCTTTCTCCTCCAAGTTCTCTTTCAGCCATGTCCGGTCAGACATGTTTTTAGTACTCTTCGGGCTGGCGTGGAAATAATAGTTGGGCAGAATAACGGAATGCCCGCCCACTTTATCATACATCGTAGAGACTAAGGTATTTGTGTACTGCGTAGCACAGCGCTCCGGAGCAAACAAAAGCACACTTGCCAGAGAGCCAGAGGACACTCGTTCCCCTGCTAGGTACGCTCGTTCTTTTTTATAAAATACGGTCCTCGCTAATACTCGGCTCCCCAGGACTAAAAGACCTGGAGCACGATTGCGCAATACGGATTTCGCTTTTAATAAAAGCGGATTTTTGATTAAAGACATCGTTTCTAATTACTTGATTAAGCCCTTAAATTTCCTGAACAACGGTTTCAGGCCATCTAATGGTAAATTCGTATCCTTTACTCGGTCTCGCAGAGTAAGTAGCCCATACTTATACCACGTATGGAAGACATCAGACTTAGGAGAATCATGATCTTTTAGGGTTCTTAGAACCTCGTCACGCTTCGTCTTCCGATGCTGGCCAGAGGCGCCACCACCTTCCATCTCCGCGATCACCTCCTCGATAAAGCAAAACTCGACCCCATCTCGGATGAGCCCTCTCATCATCTTATGATCAGCCGCGATCTTGTAGGTATCATCGAACAATCCACGCTTATCATAGGTTTCTTTCCTAAGGAAGGTTGTCGGGTGACACACCGGCATACGGTAGAGCGCTAGTCCCGCTGGGATTTTTTTCCCAGCTTCAGATGTAACTTCACCATCCATTACCCAATACATCTTCCCATGAAACACTTCGGCTGTAGGGTTTGCTTCCACCGCCTCTTTAACTCTTAATAGAGCATCCGGCTTATACGTATCAGCGGCGTTCAAAATCCCCACAATCTCTCCAGTTGCTTTACGGACTCCCTTGTTCATTCCATCATAGATCCCCTTATCAGGCTCACTATAGACGGTAACATCAGGGTACTCTGCAATGATATCTAACGTACCATCCGTAGATCCCCCATCTGTGATAATATATTCTATCTCAACTCCTTGCTGAGATAAGACAGACTCTATTGTACGGCGAATGTCGTCCTTGGCATTGTACACCGTCGTAATAATCGAAAATTTCATAATAGTAAGGAAGTTACATCGATCCTATAAAAGTATATTACTCCGCAAGACGCGGGCTCCGCCACTCGTCCAGAGACCATGAAACGTACTTCCCTAGCTCATCCAAATCGGATTCAAAATGCTTTTCCATAATTTCATAACAGTCTGGTGTAATAACAGAGTCGTAATCTCGTTTGTGTACTAATTTAGGAGTGACGTTCTCAAACGGATCAAGCCCCAAAAATTCAGTAACCTTATTTAAGGCTCCATTTGGCTCATTCAAAAGCTCTTCAGAGTTAACGATCAGAAGCTGCTCTTTATCAAACAGTTCCAGAATGCTCTGAATCTGCGGAACATATAAAGATCTCGCGATATACTCGATAAGGAAACGTCTCTTCTCTGGCTCTCTGATAAATAAATCTTCATTCTCCAGGGCCTCTATGAAGGTTCCGTGTTTCACGCCCTTCTGCTTTCTCATATTCCAGTGTGAAAAGCATCGGAGGTAAGGATTTCTCAACAGGAGAATCAGCTTAGCCTCAGGGTTGTAATTATAAATATTTTCGAGCGCTTTTGGTTTGAAGCAATAGTTCGGAGTTACTTCTCCACGGATTCGCCCCTCTTCAGGCTTCGGGAAATAGATACTGTGTACGTTCCCCGCAAACCCCTTGACCAAATCGTAATACTTCGCATCAAAGAGACTAATCTCCTTTTGATACGGCATTTGTAACTGGGGGTGATTACGCATAAACGCGTCGAGCGCTGTCGTTCCCCCTTTCATCACTCCTATTCCGAGAAAGTTACACTTCTCATTATAACGGACATTACTCACCTTAACCTCTTCAAACCTTTGTTTGAAACGCGTTCGGCAACGATTGACTTCTTTTAAAATGTTTTTAGGCATAATTTGATGTTGTATTGAATTTAACAAGCTCAGTTCTCTTTGAGCCATTTTTTACGCAGCCAATTATTAGTTAGCTTTTCGTAATATAAGTAGATTAAGCAACTCACAATTAAGACGAGAGCTACTGCTAACCACGAGACAGCACATTCCACGTATGGCTGCTGAATCGCATTTCGAATATGAAATAAGATAGAACCATGTAGGAGGTATATACAGTAGGAGGCATTTCCTAATAAAATCAGTATTTTAGGGGCTTTTACTCCTTTATAATCTAGGCAACACAATCCGATAATACTTCCGGAAAAGAAAATTGAGCTCCATACAACATCCGTAATACTTTTACCTTCGTGTCCTGAATTAGACAGCCCTGAAGACAGCAGCAGGTAGCCTCCTAAGACCATAAGGATTACGGCGATCCATGAGGCTCTCTTACTATTCTGCCTAAAGAAAGGCTCTACCTCCCCCAAAACACATCCTGAGATAAATAAGATATTCCATTTAGAAAAGAGGAAACGGTCTACCCCCTCGAAACTCGCCCCCTTAAGGTTGTAATAGAAAATCACGATTGTGGCTAGACCAATGGCGCTCCAGAAAAAGCGCTTCCCTAGAATCATGAAAAAGCCGAAAGCTACATAGAAAAACATTTCATACCGTAAGGACCATGCGGTATTGATCATGTGCTTGGTATTGTTAGGTAAGAGGAGGACATCTGAAATAAACTGCTGTAGAGTGTCAGCCAGTTGTTCCCCTCCTAGAAAAGCTAGGACTATTCTTGGTAAACATAATAAAAACACTAAGGGGTAAATCCTCGCAAATCGCTTAATGAAATACTCTCCTAACCTCTCAGGTTTACCAAAGTATCCTTGGCATGTAACTGTAATAATAAAGCCACTAAGAACGAAAAAGAAATCCACTCCATAATGTCCATAAATCACATTCTCGGGAAAAACAGGACTCGTAGGAAAAAAGAGTTGCCATTGCCCGTGCTGCATAACCACCCAAAAAGCGGCTAAAAAACGCCCTACTTGAAGCCAATTAAAAAATACTTTATTATTATTCATCATTATTAATTTCTCTAAAACAACTGAATTTCCGTCTAACTACTCAAGAAACTGTGGGCGACAAACGGCAGTTCATTTTGGCCATCGCTGAGTCTAGCTCCTCCCAGTTACTAACGCGCTCCTTATAGTCGAGACCGTTAAGCTTTCGAAGAGTCGCTTCAAACGCATGATCATCCAGTCCCAAGAACTTTGTAACTCTATTCATAGCACTATTAAAGTCGCGGTTAAGATCCTCGTAAGTAAGTTCGAGATACCCTTTCATATTTTGAGCGAGCCAAGCCTTACGCTCACTATGCATTTGATGGTTTTTAGAAACGAATTCCTTAAGATCTGCTAGATCAACTTCAAGCGGGGCGACTTGCCTCCCTTTTTGATCATCGGACTGTACATGAGCTACGCCAGAAGCTTTTAAAGACTTACCAGAGAGATAAGAATCCAATAGATTTTCTCGATATAAGTGAATACATGACACCGAATTATCTCGAAAGTATTTCGTAATCGAGTGGTTCACTAGAAGTTGCTTGTACATCAGCTTAAAACCCACTGCTAAATCCTCTGCTTCACTATCCACGTATTCCTCCTCCCAATTCGCTATGTTTTTCCAGGGACGCGATAGAGGAGCCTCGGAATAGAGTGCATCTAAATAGGGGTACAGCAACTTAGACTGAATTACGGCAGGCACATATTTTCCGTATTGAGAACTCATGAAACTATGTAGCCCTTTAGTAACCGTATTCGCTTGTGCATGCTTCCAATAGCTATCTGCGGAATGAGCCTTACGCATAAGAACCTCCCCGTGACACCGTATGTGAGGATGGTTATCTAGAGCCGTCGAAAGTAACGTCGAGCCTGATCGTTGAGTTGCTAGAATTAGGAACTGTTTCATTATGCTGTTTTATTAGAAGTGAGAAAACGCTTACGTAGCAAATCATTGCACCAGCGCTCATAGTAATGATAAATAAGGCGACTCATTACCAAAACAGCAGCTACAGCCCCCCATGACAACGCGCATTTGATGAATGGTGAATCGATATGAGTTCTTATTTGGAACAATATCGAACCATGTAATAAGTACATACAATAGGACGCGTTACCTAATAAGATAAAAATTTTGGGCGCTTTCACACCCTTGTAATCCAAACAACATAAACCTATTACAGCTCCACCAAAAAAGATAGAGCTCCAAATAATTTCAACTATCGTCTTTTGTGCGTGGTCTGGTGATAGACCACTCGTATATAGCATAACTCCGCCCAAAATCATTGAACCTACAGTTAGAACACAGGAATAGTTAGCTCTTTTCCTCAACCAAGGTTCTACTTCCCCTATTAGGCAACCCACAATAAATAAAATATTCCACTTAGAGAATAGATAACGATCTACTCCCTCAAACTGCGCCCCTGAGAAATTGTAGAACAAAATCAAAACCACCATTACAGAAAGGGTAGACCAGAAAATGCGCTTCCCAAGTATCATTAAGAACCCGAAGGCCAAATAGAAAAACATTTCAAAACGTAAAGACCATGCCGTATTGATCATATGTTTCGAATTACTAGGTAGTAATAAAACATCCGAGATGAACTGACTAATAATCTCAGACAATCCGCTACCTCCTGCCAGTTCTAATACTACTCGAGGTAAACAAAGTAGAAATACTAAAGGGTAAATACGCGCAAATCGCTTTATAAAAAACTCACCTAATCGGTCGGGTCTCTTAAAATAATTTTGTCCAGTCACCGTAATAATAAACCCACTGAGTATGAAAAAGAAGTCCACCCCATAGTGACCATACACTGGGTTATGTGGAGCTTCGATACTGGCGGGTGAAAATAACTGCCAATGCCCATGCTTCATTATGACCCAAAATGCGGCAAAAAAACGTCCTACTTGTAACCAATTAAAATACATAGTCTGTATAAGGGGGGAATTTTAACGTTATGGCTTCCATGCCGTTTTAGAGATTTGGTGGGACTTTTTCTCTATCAATAAATACATGACATAAGAGAACACTACAGACACCAAACAGGAAAGAATCATATTCATAATAAAAAACATATCGCTATCGCCACCTGTAAGTCTCTCCACTAGGGAAAAAAATCTTCGCCCAACTACGTTATGATACAAATAAAGCGAATAGGAAATCTGACCTAAAAATTTAAACATAATTGGAATTTCACACTTCACAGTAGCAATTAAAACGACAGTGGAAAGACAAGTCCCCAAATGAAGGAACGCATTCCCTCTATTACAAATAGACAACGCTATTGCAGATATTACAAGAAGGGTTACCGCACTGATTTTTTGATTGAGTGCAAAAAATTTAAAGAGAGAGAAACCAAAACAAAAGTGAGGTAGCCACCTCAAAAAGTTGTCTCTATCACCGTCTACCTCAAACAAAATTGGAAGTAACGGCAATACGAATATAAAAATGCAGGAAGCACCCTTCATTTTAAATAAGGGTTTATTAAATACTGCCAAAAATACATATAAAACAAACTCGATCGCTAATGTCCAAAATACAGCGACATAAAACGATTGCCCTACATGAGGAGCACTCAAAGTAAGATTAGCTAAAAGTTGCTTCCAAGAAAAAATGAATTCGTTTTTTTCAATAAATGAAATCTGTACGTAGCCTAATACCAGAGCCAGTAGAATACATACCAAAAGGTTAGGATAGATCCTTATAAATCGATTCAATAAAAACTGCTTAGCCTTTAATAACGAGTAAGAGCGCCTTTCTAATTGTAATGGAATCACAAATCCAGAAATTACGAAAAATGTAACTACCCCAATAGAGCCTCCATATCGAAACGTATCATGATACCACCCTGGAGTGATATCAGTCCCTTCTCCGAAATGAAATAGCATAACGACAAAGGCGGCTAATCCACGTAGCAACTCAATTACGCCAAGATTTTTTTGTGGTTCCATAATTCGGTATCAATTTCATTAACTAGTCGGGCTAGCCAAAAGGGATTTAGCGTCATCTATTAATTGTGATTCTTTCAGCTCTTCCTTAGCCTTTTCTATCCCGGTATACATTTGCTTATGGAGCAGCACGAGTAAGGTCAGGTACTTACAAACGTTATAATAAAAGGTTTGCGCACTGCCATAGTGAAAGAAGTTAAAGATAATAGCATACACCAACAATGCCGAAAGGACAGACACCACTGCACCGACTAAGCTATTATGGTAAAAGCGCTTCGCAAACTTAATCAAGTACCCAACATAAGCGAACACTCCAATTGTAAGAGCCATCGTTGCGATAAAGGCTCCTGGACCGAGACAGAGGTAGGAGGAAAGCCAACCTACGGTGTGTCTGTTTTGTGATAGGATTTGATCCAGGCGATCTTCCTTTGTTTTCACTTGAGAGGACGGAATCATATTAAGGTAGAAACCATCACCAAAAAGGCCGACTTGGTCGTTTTTAACCATATCATACGAATGTTTAGCAAAGGTTTCACGGGCACCTTCATTCGCTTCTGTGTCTCGGAACTTCCTGGTATCATCAGCGTCCATCAAGAGCGATACTCCTGGCACCGCTAAAAACGACCGTTGCAGAGCCCCTGGCAGGGAGGAAAGGCTCGTCAATACCACGACCGCCACCAACAACGTAGCGGTAGCTAGAGGGACAAGAACCTTCGCTTTAATCCCTCTGGTCGTGAACAGGTAGAACGGAATGATAACAACTGGGTACCCTAGGTATTTACGATAACCAGAAATCAAGCTGGCAATGAATAAGGCGATTGCAAAATAGAAGATAACCGAATTACGCAGACGCGCATTCGGATGCCCTACATAACTGAGGCAAAGCACCCCACAGGCACTGTAGAGAAAAAACTTACCCACCCCAGAAAAGCGCGCGTAATCCCACCCCCCATCGGCGGCTGCTCCTGCGTAGTTGAGGGTATCAGTAGCGACCCCCATAAACAGACTTAATACGCCATAGAGTTGGGGAGCGTAACGAACCACTAGATCCATAATCGCATAAGAGACCGATAAAAAGAACCCTGCCATAATGAATTTATGAATATTCTGATTCTTAACCTTATACGTCGCCGCCAGTACGGGAGCGAGGAGGTAAATCAGAGTCTCTGAGTAAATTCGCCCGCCCTTATTCGTCACCAGCATTTTTAAGGAGCCCACCCCTCCAGGGAGGTGAACTAAAGCGTTAAAACCAATCGTAATAAACACCGCTAAGATCAGAGCCAATAAAAACGAGGGGAGGACTCGGTTGACCTGCATTTTTTGCTCCAAAAAGGGCACAATCACTCCTAATACCGCCAGCAGACCACAGACATGGCTAATGTCGGGCTTGGGCCCTATTGGAACCTGGAAGCCACTAAAGAAAAATAAGGCTAAGCCCATCAACCCCATCCCTGTCCAACGGGTAAAGGTGGCAACGAGGAAAATCGCTACCAGCATGTACAAAGGCGTAAGGTCACCGAGGGTGACACTAACCGTTGCGTAGATCGAAAACATGAGGCCGATTACGGCGGCGACAAAAACTCTAATATTCCCATTCATAATAATAAATTAGTCTAAGACTCTTAGCTAGCTTGCGAGGATCTCTGCGTAAAGAGAGCCATACGTAGAGGAAGCTGTTTGAGGAGAAAAGTTCTCCCTGCTTTTTTCCTCTGTACGTTCAGATGTTTCGAACCATTTTTGCGGAGAGCTTAGGTATCTCACCCCTGCCGATAGAGCCTCTGTGTTATGGAGAGTTGCCACAAAGCCGTCACAGAGGTGTTCAATCATGGTCTCTGGACCAGAACCATCATACACGATACAAGGGGTTCCTTGCGTCATCGCCTCTGCTATTGTTTTACCAAAAGCTTCCTCATGGCTAGGAGCTAACAAAAGATGGTTCTCTTGGTACACCGTAACAAGACGTTTAAACTCTCCAATATACCCAAGCCAACTAACCTGAAGTCCTGGATAACGCTTCTCAATAGACTCCACTCTTTCTGAGCCTACAATACTAACCTCGATCGTTAAATCTTCTTCTTTCTGGACTCTATGTAGAGCGTCTAAAGCATCTAGAGTTCCTTTGCGGGCATCCTTCTCTGGGTTAAGAGAGACAATACAGGCACGGAGGGATTTCCGTTCCAATAATTGGAGACGCGCTTGGCGAGAATCCCCTACCAAGGCCTGACAATACCCTTCGTTGACGCTATTCCAAACTGTGCGCGCAGGGTGCTTAAAGAAGGGCGACAGGTTGGCCTGATCAGTCAGCCAAGTACTAATCCCCACGGGGTAAATCTCAGCCCCTTTCCACTCTCTTAACTTAAGGGAGTGAATATCAGCGCTTGTGTCACCAGGATTATCAGAACCAAGGATAGGGCAAGAGCCACACCCAATAGTAAATCGATCGCAACCATATTTATAATGACATCCACCGGTAAAAGGCCAGCAATCCCGCATGGTCCATACGATAGGAATAGAGAACGACCCTATGTCGGCAATGCTCAGCATGTGGCGATTAATCCAGTGTAAATGAATGATATCAGGGCGGAACTCCTCGATCTTCTTACGTAACCCCGCTCCGTACTTATTGAGAGAGAAGAGCGCTTCGTCACGATCTGGGTAACTCTGCCGAACTTTACGAGAGTGTTTCCCGATCACCCAACGGCGCGCGCGGTGAACAAGCTCCCGACAGAGAGTGATTTCACCATCGTCCTCGCTGAGAGTGCGAGACGATTGCATAGTAAAAACATGGCTATCAAGTCCTGAGCGTACGAAAGCTTGCTGGAGATTCTGGACTCCTAGCCCAGCCCCTCCCTTGCCATAACTTTCAGTAACTTGTAGGACCTTTAAACTCATAACTGAGGAATAATAATTAAAATCCAGAAGGTTAGAGGCCGAGGGCAGCCTCAACATCTCCCCACATTAGCTCGACCTGGCCTTTGACAGACGCGACAGCTTGAAGGAGATCTGCTTGGTCTTGAGCCCGAACCGCTGTATTGCTAAGTCGAGTGAAGACCGCATCGATCGAAGCTTGATCAGTGAAATCGGAGACGATGTAATCCTTCACAGCAAAATCGGAGAACAACTCCGGATACTTATGGGACCAACCTGCTCCAATACACAAGACCCCTTGAGAAAGCGAGCTTACTAAGGCGTGGAAGCGCGAGCCGATTACATAATCAGCCTTCCCTAGCATACCCTTGAGTATGCAAGGATCTTCGTCCGTAAAGATTTTGAGATCCCCCTTAGGGTCAATCTGAGAAATCACAGTCTGGTCTTCCTTAGAATCATGCAAGATAAAGATCGGCTCTAAGCCACTCGCCTTAATCTTCTCGACACAGGTCTTCATGAATTCGACATAAGAACCAGCTTGTTCAGTCTTATCCAACATACGAGCATTCGGAACCAGAGCCGCGAACTGTGCTGGCAGTTCCTCATTACGAGAAAGGTCGGGCGATACTCCCACCGTAAAGTCGGGGCATTGCTTAAGAGAGATCTCTCCTTTGAGGTCTTCCACATACTGATGTGACATAGTGTCACGTGCATACACTGTATGGGCACGTTCAAAAAGTGTCTTACAATGCTGAGCGACCGCAGGCTTCTCAAATTTACCTAGGGCCTGAGGCAGAAGGATAAGTGGACTCCCTTGATACGCCTTGGAGTTCATTTTATCAACGATCTTACGAGGGTGAGCTCCCCCCCATTGGTCAGAATAGCCAAAACCAGTAGCGTCCAGAACGGCACTAATCTGACGGTTCTTAACCACTCCAAGAGTCTTCGCGACTTGATTAGGAAGGTTATTAAAGATCAGGGCGCGCATGAGTTGTTTGGACGCTGAACCTGAGTTGTGGTTCGTTACGTAAAAGCCATGCTTAGCTCTATTGAGGTACGTACCAAAGCGGGAATCAACCACAAGCTCCACATGAGGGAACTGTTTATTAAAGCGCTGCTTAATTGCAATTGCCATGAGCTCGGCTCCACGGTTTTTTGCATTTGTTCCGAGAATTTCTATGTATCGTTTCTTCTTCATTTGTTATAAACTCTAAGTGTTTCTAGTGACTTCTTAGTTGAACGAGGTACCAATCCCTCTGGGTCAGGGTACCCTACTGCAATCAGCATCACTGGGCGTTGGTCGTAACTAAGGTTTAGGCTCTTTCGCATCCGCTCATCTCGCGCAGCGATTTCAGGCCAATTAATACAGCAAGTAGAGAGCCCTAAGGTCTCTAACGCATAGACAAAGCTCATGGTCGCAAGCGAACCGTCGATGTAGATGAGGTGACGATCTCGCTCATCAAAGTAACTAGACTGCTCCCCGACAACGGCAATGATCATCTGTACATTGTGACCGTATCCAGCCAGACCACCTGGGAGATGAACCACTTCCTGTACCTTGTCTGGTTCATCATAAATCATAAACTGATAAGGCATACGGTTACATGCAGATGGGGACCAAGCGGCTAACTCAACGGCCTTATCTACCAATTCTCTAGGAACAGGTTTCTGTAAAAACCAACGTACGGATCTCCTACGAACAGAAAGTGCCAAGAGATCCTCATAGGAGACTGATGGAGCTTTCTCTAAGTCGCGGTGATATGGGATTTGTTTCTCTCCTACTATACAAGAGGGGGCTTGTGCGGATCCAAAATCTTGCTTTAATTGGGAGTACTGATCCGGTAGTTCACAGACTGAAAAGTATTCCTCCAGGACATCTGTTGCCCAAGCCATTTCCTTAGTATTCACGCTCTCTGAGCTAACCGCATTTTGGTAAGCACGCACCGTCTCGCCGATATAATCTAGCGCAAAGGTATCACGACGAGGTTGCATAATAAGCCCTTTTTCCAGGCGGTGAATATTCCGCCTAAGGAGCGCGATACTAGCACCAGGATCGGCAAGCTTTTGCTTATATACCTGTCGAGCCACTAGATACGCACGTTGCTCGTAGGAGAATCCAGGGTTCCAAAAAGTATAGTAAAGTGAGGATAGTAATCTACTCTTGGAGCAAATCTTCATCACAGGTTCGTCAAAACGTACTTTAATAGACTTAACTATTTTTTTAATTTTCATAGATCTTAATTTAAGGTCTCGCTACGTACTAGAGCAGCATCTAGGTCGGACTCAGAGACATTGATATCCGCACCGTTGTAGGTCGACTTCTTCTTCTCCAGCTTAGATGCACTAGTATCAACAACCGCATGATAGTTGAGTCCCTTTACCAGTGAGACCTTACAATAGCAAAGGTTGATAAAGTAAGCGTTAAAGAGTTCGTAGACCTGTAACTTAGCCTGGTCATCAACAAAAACCAAGTTTGTCAGCCCCGCTCCGTGAATCGCTACAATCTCACGCGCACTTCGTAATAGAGTGATTTGTTCAGGTAGAGAATAATCTTCTAGGAAGATTTCATGAAACCCTCGTTCTTTAATAGATCTTTCCGCAGACTTATCACTAAGCGTGCGTCCCGATCTACGGTTAATAAATATTTTATCGTACGTCGATACCTGGGCGGACTCAAACAGAGAGCCTAGAGTGGCTAACCTCTTGGTCATATTAGGACTAATACGCCCATCATAAGGATAGGTAGGACAAAGAATTTTCTCCGCTTGAAGATACTCTCCGTCTTCGAGAGTGATGACTTTGTCTTGTAATCCTAGCTTACTGAGGAGCTCTTTCTGAAACGAGGACGCATTCCGAACTAGGACCTTGTCAAATTCATAGCCTTTTTCTAGAGCGTATAAAATTCTCGGGATTTGATCGCAGATGAAATGGTAGAAGTTCTCAGAAGAGACGCCCTGCGCTACTAATACGACCCCAAACTCATACTTCGGCTTAACGGGGTAAAGAGAATAAAACAAGCGATGGCGCTCCCTGGGGCGACCGTAACAGCGAACGGAGTGATGTAAGATCGCTCCACTTTCGCTCACGCAAACCCCATCAGCTCCGTACACACTACCTCGCTCGATTTCAAACATTCCCGCCGAGTCCCATATTAAGGAGGATTCATTAAGAACCGCTTCGGTTAATTTCCTAGTCGAAGCCACCTCTTGGTTAGAGATCCGGCCACTACATTCATCAAGAGTGAACTTAACCCCGCTATCTGTTATGGACGTATCTTGCTTACGTACCTTATGGAAGACTGGCTTAATAACCTGGCGCCCACAAAATGACGTAAAAGGATAGAGCTGAAACGCAAAACGTTTGAGCTTAGCTACTACTATTTTAATAGATTTCTTCACGATCAGTCGATTATTTACTGAGAGAGGAAAGCTCCTTAAACACCCTGAAGCTGTTCTTACGAGGGACAAAAGCCTTTAACTGAATAAAGAACAGGTTCTTCTCCCCGAAAATATAGCTAGCGAATAACATGCGCACTACTTGGCTAACGGCGGTAGCCACAGCGGCACCAATAATTCCCCAATAAGGAATCAACATCAAATTAACTGCAATATTAATTCCTAACCCCAGTAAGGAAGACTGGAGTGACAGCTTAGTCTCATCTCGGTCAATCAGGTAACAAAGCCGAATCGATCCTTGCGCCACTAGAGGAATAGAAATCGCTCTTACTAAAAGAGCCCAAGAAGCTTCGCTAAAATCCTCACCATACAAAAGAGGAATCAAGACAAAGGAGACAGCTACACCAGCCAAGGATGCCGCCATACTCGTTGAAGTAAATAGTCTAAACGTGTCCTCAAGAAACGTGTTTTTACTCTCAATCTCCGTATGTTTCTTAAGCCCATTAAAAATAGAGCTCTTATAGGTCTGAATCATCGACCCACTAATCTGAGTCAAAATACTCATCAAACGCGTGGTTACCGAATAGATCCCAACCGCAGCGGGCGAAAGCATCGCAGAAAGCATGAAAATATCGAGCCGAGAATAAAGTCCAGAAGCGGTTGCGCTTAATGCTAAAGGTAAATAGTTTTTAGTTACCTCTATGGATTTCTTCCATTTCAAGGGGGAAAATGAAGGGACTAACTTATTCTTAAAGACCACAATCGAGAGCGAGACTGCGTACAGAAAGGAAATCGCAGTCTGCACAATAATAAAGGCAACAAGATCAAGCCCGAGTAGTACACTCCCGACACGCAAAACGGTAGAGAGGACAAGAACAAGCACTCCATAATTAGCCAGTTCTCCATTACGCACGTTCGCTACGACTAATTGTTTAAATTGTGAAACTGGAGACAGCAAAACGCCCAGTAAACCTACTGTTACAACCCAAGGTGAAAGCTCTAGAGATTCGGAAAAAATACCAAAATATAATAACAGGTAACAAACAATGAGTGACAGAATTGCTAATGGAACTCTAATCAGAAGCAAGAGTGACCAAAACATTTCATTATCACTCGTCTCCTCGCTTGAATAGCTTTTTACGATATACTGATTAGTCCCGAGGTCATTAGTCGTATTCGAAAACCAAACAAGGGAAGCAAAAATCGCTAATACCCCTAAGCCGTCGGGGCCTAAAAATCTAGCGACATAAGCACCTACAAAAATTCCAGAAACAATAGATAACGCAAAGTTCAACACCTGAAAGATGTAATCCTTCGCATGTCTATTTTTGGTGAATTTTTTAAGAAGATTCAAAATGAGTTATAGGAATTGTGTAGAATTGCTTAGGCTTGGTCATCCACATGTAAAGCGAAGACTGTGTGCATACTTGGCATTTTTTCTAATAAAGGTCTTCCCAAAGTATATTCACTAATCTCTTGGAGCCT
>JALZUF010000155.1 GCA_023301785.1 Alphaproteobacteria bacterium
ATGAGCACGGACGCATCGTCGGAATCGGAATCAGACGACGAAATGGACGAGACGGACCACGAGAACTCACCCACGCAGGCCAACGACGGAGCAAACGAGACAAGAACCCAAGAAGACGAATGGAAAACAGTGGGGAAAGACGGCAAGGCAAAGGCAACGAACAACGCGTCAAGTCTTCAAAGCAGCATCAGGAGGACGAAGGAACTAACGACGGAAAACGCAAGAAAGGCACTAGTCAAACGGAACGCACAAGAATACCCAGTCCGCATCGAATTCAACGTCAGAAGCGGCCAGGCCAAGTATGACCTAATCAACGAACACAAGAAACTAGTAAAGGTACTAAGGACGAGCGACAGCAGCACGATAATCATCGGGCGAAACGGACAACTCATCACATCGGAGTCCGAATTCCCGCAGTCGAAGGAAAGCTACGACGAATATTTCGAGAGCGCGATCATCCCAACGGCAAGGGCAACAAAAATCATGGTAACGATGAAAATAAGAATCAAAAAGTCATTCGGCGAAATAAAGGGAAAAGACCAGAAGGTATATGCGTACCTGATGGAAAACAGGATATACATGCACCAGAACAAATCAGAGATGATAGCGACGGCCGACATCGGATGCTTATTCCACCTCTCACAGAGGCTAACATGGCGCGAAGACCTAACTGACAGCATCAAGCAAGCGATAAAGAACGAACTAAACGAAGATGAGAAAGGAGAAATCGAAAGACACATCGGAAGAGAATGCAAGGGAACAAACGACTTCAAACTCGACATATTCCCCAGATTAGAAGGGTTTGGGAACGGCCAAGGTAGAGTAACAACGGACGTGCTCGGCGTTGTGACTCACCCTGCATATTATCTATCAATCAAAGATGCGCTCGTCAGGGTAAACCAACAACACAAAACAGCAGGAATATTCATCCCCGCAGGCATGTCCAAAACGGTTTCAAACACGCACTACAAGAACTTATTAAAAAGCAACACGCAATACACGGAACGAATCCGGAACGTGGTAATCCTCGGCATCACACCGACAACGATGGAACACAAAGAAGAAGGGGATAAATCAATGAGGGAAAAACTAATGGAGATCCCAGAAGTCACATCGGTGGAGAGGACAACGCGAAGCAAGGACCTCGGAAAATACTACGTCATGACCACCAGAGACCACGTTGAAGAGGTGAAACCAAAAATAGACGGAATCATCAACGAAATGGAAAACGGAATCGAAGAAGGAGAAAAAATCAACCACCTGTTCCCACCACGCCGCGCAACGCGGCAGGTATTTCACAGTGAGTATATGTCAGGAATAGCAAATCTGATTCAAAAAGAACCAGAGGCATACAACTCAACCAGAAATAAGGCGCCAAGCCTGAACAAACGCGGGGTTCCACTAATAATAACCTATGGAATAAAAAAGAATCTTACACAGACAGCATGGGACGGACGAAATGATCGCATCACAAACCCCAGCATTATATCACCAGGCAGCAACCTAACACAGACGACGAAGAGCCACCACACTACAAAGGAGAAATCAAGTGAATCGACAATATCGGGGTTAAGCGAATTGCTCAGAAAGGACATTGAGGCACTGAGAAGTGACCTGATGAAAAATGCGGAGGAACAGATAGCAAAGCTCCGGGAGGAGATGCAGGAGTACGTAAAGGAGGCAATCAAAGTGGTAATGGAAATTAACTCTAAACAGGTTAAATCACTACATGATGAAATGATGTCTATGAAAGGGATGATTATGCAGCTAGTGCAAGCAAGTGCACTACCTGAACACGCGAAAAATCGAGAGAAAAGCGCAGCGAGCAGAAGCCCGCTGCGCAAAGCAAAATGAGCCAACCGCACGGCTCAGGCGAGGCGGCCCCCCTAATAACTGACTACTTCCAGTCACAAGGGGCCCAGAGAAAGAAACCGAAGGAAAACAATCGCTACGGCGACCCAATATCAATCAAGGAAGAGCGCGCGATGAGAGTGTACTACCAAAACATCAACGGCATCAAAACAAAGGACTTCTTCGTCAACTGGACAATGGCCATGGACATAATGTTCAAAAGAAAAGTTGACATCATAGGATTCAGTGAAACGAACATCGACTGGCAACACTGGAGGGAAAAAAGATGCAAAAGCACGATAAACAAACTGTGGGGTGGCGGATGTCTTACCACAAGCACCACCGACATAGAGTGGGAAGGCCTATACAAACCCGGAGGAGTTGCCCAAGCCATATGCGCCCCATGGCACTCACGGATGGAAGAGAAAGGAGGTGACAAGAACAAAGGCCGATGGACATATGCCACAATCCATGGCAACAACTCCAAAATAATCATCGTCACAGGCTACCGAGTCGGGAAAATGAAAATAGACGAGAAACAGAGCACCAGGGCGTTCATGCAACAATGGTCAATCGACCAGAGAGAGCATAGGCTCAACTCGAACCCACACGATGACACAATCCGTGACATAACTAACTTCCTCATGCCATGGAAGATAAAAGGGTACGAAATGATCATAATGATGGACTCAAACGAGACAATGGCAGACAGACTAGGGAGCATTGCAAAAATGGCACAACTACTAGAATTAAGCGATGCACATGATGGAATGACAAAGGAACCGATCGCAACGCACGTAAACGGATCAAAACAAATTGACTACATCTTAGTGTCCAAGAAAGTACGCGACAACATCATTAGCAGAGGGATAGAACCGTTTTCGGCAGGAATTATCAGCGACCATCGAGGACTATTCATCGACATACACTATGAAGGACTCATCAGGGGAGAACTACAGGAACTGGACAAACCGCAAACACGGAACCTCAGCACAAAGCACCAAAAAAATATCCAAAAATACAAAGAACTACTGATACGTCACATGGTGGCGCACAACCTACCAAAACGTGCGCAAAGAATAGAAGAAAACAACGAACACCATCATCAACAAGAAAAAGACGACATCGATGGACAACAGACCATCGGAATGCTAGAGGCCGCGAAAAAGGCGCAAAAACCAAAACCGCAGTGGTCGGCAGAGTTAAAACAAAGCATCATAAAAACGATCCTATATAAACTATACCTCCAACAATACCGCAACAACATCAACATGAAAGAACAAATCCTCGAAGCAAGAGCTGACATGGAAGAACAACCCCCAATCCCCATCGACATACGCGAGTGTAACGGAATGCTGCGCAAAGCACAAAAGGAGAAACGAGAAATAGTAAAAGCGGCAACGGAGAAAAGAGAAAACTTCCTAGAACAGCAAATCGTAATGCACCAAGAAGCGGATGAACAAGAAAAGGCCCGCGCAGTAAGTCGAATATCGGAAGCAAACAAAAGCAGGAAAACCTACGAGAACATTAAGGAAGTATACAAACCAAATACAAAGGGCGGAATCGGAAAACTACTAATCCCGAACCCGATGCAGCGCTACCCATACAACGACAAACTCGTGAAAAGATGGAAGGAAATACGGGACCCAGTGCGCATCATGCTACTACTACTAATGCGCAACGCAACTCACTATAGCCAGGCCAAAGACACACCATTCATGCGACCCCCACTATGCGACCTCATACCATATACCGGGTCATCCGCAGCAGCAGAAAAGATACTACAAGACGATATCGACTGGATCCAAGCGAACCATGAAGCAAAAGAAATTCTCGCAGAAATAACCGTTGAAGAAGAAGTAGCAACTGAAGTATCGATGAAGGAAGTCAAACAGGGATTTAGGAAATGGCGCGAATCAACCGCGACATCTCCCTCGGGGAGGAACTTAGGGCATTATAAAGTACTCCTTATCCCTGATGGGAGAACACAAAAAGAATGCGATGACGAATCTGACATGATCATGGGTTTCCACACAACGATAATAAACATCGCAATAAAAAATGGACAGACATACCGAAGATGGCAAACAGTCACAAACTGCATGCTCGAGAAGAAAGGAAAGCCGTACCTTCACGCCCTTCGCATCATCCAACTCATGGAGGCTGACTACAGCATGGGGATCAAGATAATCTCCAACAAACGAATAGTACCACATGCAGAAAAATCTGGGAAATATCATGATGGACAGTGGGGCGCAAGACCTAGGAGAAGCGCCAAAGACCTAATCGCATCCGACATCATGAGCTGTGAACTAGCCCACCGCACCCTGTACGATACCGCACTCGGAGATAACGACGCAAAAGCGTGCTTTGACCGCTTCCCGGTCAACATAGCAATGCTCAACGCCAGATCATATGGATGCCCAGCAACACTGGCAGCAACCATGGGTAAGACAAGCGAACACGGAGTCCACTTCATTAAAACCAAATACGGGGTATCAGAACAGTCATTCAGAAACACCCCCACAACACCCATAATCGGACAAGGACAAGGACACACGTTTGCGGCAACTGGATGGGGAATGGGCAGTTCTACCCTCTTCAAGGTCCTGGAAAAGAACACAAAGGGAGAAATCATCATGGAACCGAGCAAAAAGATAGCAATCAAACAAAGCATCACCGCCTTCGTCGACGACGCTAAAAACAAAGTAAACATCCCAACCGGCCACGAGTGCGACGTGGTTCACGAGCTGGCACAGACAATGCAAAAGTGGGAAAAAATACTCCACGCATCTGGAGGACGACTAGACATCAACAAGTCATATCACTACATAATGAAATTTACCTTCAACGAAAATGGAACCCCAAGCCTAAGCCCCTCAGAGGAATGTGGCCCGGATATATACATCCGGGACAGCGAAACAAACGCAAATCAACTACTGGAGCGCAGAGAATGCACAGAGGCGAGCAAATCGCTGGGAGTGTGGTCATGTCCAACCATGGACCCCACCGAACAAGCAAGACAAATGAAAATAGCAAGCGATCAGGCAGCTGACAAAATCTGCGGATCAGGACTGTCAAGGAAAGAAGCATGCACTGCATACCGCGC
>JALZUF010000156.1 GCA_023301785.1 Alphaproteobacteria bacterium
AACACAATCATCCGTACATGCTAAACGATCTTCAGGATTACTCATATCACCTGGAAGGGCCGAGTATTTATCGCGGAAAGTAGAAACAGCGGCATCAATACCTTTAATCTGTGCCACAGTTGCGGTTACTTGAGAGTTTGCGATCAATTCCTGACCTTTCAAAATCCCACCAATTAATAGACCAATAATAATCATAACAATCGCAAGTTCGACTAGTGTAAAACCGCCTTCTCGCTTTTGCTTATTTAAGTTTTCGATATCCATAGATTTTCTCCTTTAGGACGTTAGTTACGTTTCAAAAAAACACGAATTATAATACTCTAGATTCATTCAATTTTATAGCGGCAAAGTGAATATAAATTCGAGCTAACTTAATGATATCGTTAAACTATTAACACTGTCTCGTCATAACGACGAAACAACCATTCAAAAAGACAAAATGAGCAGTTCTTATTTTGTACTCTCGCGGTATTCAGTGGGCGTAACACCCTCTATCTCTTTGAAAACTCTATTAAAAGTTGCGATAGAGTTAAAACCAGCTTCTTGAGAAATAACCGCAATATCTTCGGGCGTTTCCTTTAACAAATGCTTAGAATCTTCCACTTTGTACGTGTTTAAAAGCTGTGGAACGCTCTTTTCAAAGTAAACATTAACAATTTTTGACAAATGGGCATCAGATATTTCTAATTCACGCGCCATATCCGAGCGTTTATAACTTGGTTCGTGATAAACTTTTTCAACATGAAGCAAATCTTCAATACGCATCGCAATCGCAATTTCGGTGTCATTTAAGAACTTATTCTGTACTTCCGTTTGATTCGGGGTAATAGATACCGCTTGCGGGTAAACACGGAATAAACTCGTAAGAGCCAGATAAACAAAGCTAACACCGATCATGTTCCGAACCAGTTCAATATTATTAATTGGATATTCATCGTTAAAATAGAGAAAATGCGTCACCAAAAGAGCCACATTTAAAATAATAATAGCAATGATAAGCCAATATCGCTCTTTTCCGTTCTTACGCATATGAAGTCCATCAAGACCTTCTCTTTTTGCCCATACGGCAATCAGGCTGAGGCCACCAACAAAAATTGAGCTTAACGACAGCCACAATGTTAAATCCCCATATGCATTTGCTGACATACGTGACAAGACATACCCAATCGGAATAAGGACAAGTATGCTGGCAAACATACGTGATGGCAGTGTAATAACAGTCGATATTTGTATAATTAGCAGCGTACTGAGCGGATGTAACAGCGTCCAGAAAACCCATTTTATATCATGATAACGATCAAACGCTACAGCCCACCGACTTTCCGCAACGGTTAGTAAAAATGCCGCCGACAAAACACCAAAGAATAAAAATGCCAATGTGGCTCTGTTTAAACGGTTTGAGCGCAAACCCATGTAAACCAGCACATATAAACATTGTGCCAAGCCCATCAATCCGACCAATTCAAGCATAGTAAAATTTATCATCGGATACTCCCGTCATTACAAAACACGGGAGGTGTTTCGTTTGGTAAGTCTGGTATTAGTTTATTACAAATATAATCCTTCATATAATTAATTTCATTTGGATGAAGATTATCAACATTGCTGATTAAGATATTCAGCATAATTTTATATGCTAACCCTGCCTCGCCTTTCGCTTGCAGAATAAAAGCAGGCATTTGTTTTGCCCAATCAGCCAAATCAGGGTTTTTGTTATCCGCCAGTTCATAGGCAAGCTCCAAAGCAAGATCATTATCTTTGACTTGATGGCGCGCCAATGAAACAGCCTGACCAAGCCATCTCCATTTATCGCCGTCGGCGCGTGCGCCAACAACACGAAGGTAATCAATAACAAGTCTAATCTTATCTGGATCTTGCACCGCCGCATAATAGTATGAGGCCAACATCGGCAAGGCACTTGATGTTGGATCTAAACGATCAACAAGGAACAACCATTTTTGTAAACTGGTATAATCATATTCTTTCAAAGAACGGAACTCGCCGCCAGTATTCCCCAAATTTTGTAACATGATAAAGTATGAGCGATACGCTAGTTGCTCATCCCCGAGCGTTAGCAACGATGCCGTCTCAGATGATGGGACAGGTGGAACATTTGCCCAACTTCCCTTCAACGGTTTGGAATAAGACCAAAAGAAAACATTAGCAAGTAACAAAAAGCAAAAAATCATATGGGGCATATAGTTTTTTTCTCTTTTTTCTATAGGCATCAGAACTGCCTCTTATTTAAATCCAGATAGCTAGCCGACATTAAAAAAGCACAAAAGATTAATCCTTGAAGGATCACAAAGCCAAGATCAACAGCAGAAGATGCGCCATATAATAACCACGCACTTTGTCCCATCAAATCGAGGCGCGGTATAAAAATGGAAATAACGAGCATTGCTTTTTCCAAAAGGATTATTCCCCCCTGTGATGCGCCCGCTTCTATTATCCCTAATATCTCCCCCATTAATCGCGCCAGAACATAAAACGCAAAAGTGGCCATTGATGCCGCCACCGCACTTGATAGGATTAAGGATAGAAACAATGCCATTGATGACATGATTGTAAATTCAACCGCAATGCTCACCCCCCATAACAACATATTTGTATCACCAGTTGTTGAGGGCATTAATGACAAGATAAGCGTAATGGCAGATGCTGCAAAAATTGAAATTATTGTAAACGACAACATATGCGCGATAAGGAATTGAAATTTGCTAATGGGGCGTGACAATAAGTATTCAACGTCACGCGATTCAAATGACCGGCGAATATAAAAGACGATAAACAAGACAAGCGCCAAGTTACCGATCAAACGAAGGCCAGAGGCCGCAAATATTAAAGAGAATAAATCTTTTTCTGTAATCGCAGACGAACCAACAAAAACAGAAAGACTAACGCCAACAACAAGAAAGAGAAGGAATCCTATAAAGAGACGGTCGCGGACAGCTGCGGTTAAAACATATTTTGTTAATATCCAAACCACAGCTCACCTTGTTCTAACTTTTAAAATTAAAGCTTAAGAGGACGACGATCACTTGAGAATGTTCTGTACAAATCTTTATCCGTATTGTGAATGGTGTTTCCACCTTCAACGATTGTCGCTTTCAAGAACACAACCAATTCAGTTTTCTTAACTGAATCAATTTGATTACGGAACGCCGCACCAATAACTGGCATCTCACCTAATACAGGAACAGAATTTCTTGTTGTCTGAACCTTATCTTGTAT
>JALZUF010000157.1 GCA_023301785.1 Alphaproteobacteria bacterium
GAATCTGAGGAAGACGAATTTGCAATGAAACCAAGAAAATTTAAAGAAACAAACTTAAATTCGGATGAATCCAGTCTTTCATCCACAGAAGATGAGGAACAAAAAAGATTGAACAAATTGCGTCGTCATTTAAAGAAATGCACGAATCATGACGAAATCGACGATTACGTCAAGAAACTCGTATCCTCCGTAAAGAAAAACAATCAGAGGAACGAAGACAAGGAGCTTGCAGCCATGATCAGGCACTTCTCCAGTCAAGCACTACAGATTGCCGCCCTCAAATGGCATGATGACCCACAAACTCGTCAACTACGATTCGAAAAATACATCAAACAATTTGGACTCATCCTAGCCCAACACAGCAAAACATCCCCCCTTCTGGCCAATTGGCCAAATTCAATTCCAACAATTCCTAAACACGCCGATAAAGCTGTTTTCACCCTTCTGATGAAAACAGTCCAAGGCAAACAGGTAGAGGAGGTCCTCAAAGGAGTCCGAACCCAATTGGGCTCCGATGCCCTTGAAGAACTAAAATTACATTTCGCCCCTCCTCTCACCACACAAAAATTACACTCAAATCGCGATGTTATCAATTTTCAACAGCGCCACGGACAATCAATGATCCAGGCACTGTCTTATTTTCGCCAACTGACCAACATCGCCAAGATGAACGGAAATGAGTACTCACAAGGTTTTTTGGTTGACATTTTTTTAACAAATTCCAACGCCAGCGGCAATATTCGATACGCCATCGAAATCAACCGCCTCCAACAAATCCGAGAAACAGAGATTGAAAATGACTCAACAGGCACAACACTTGACACAATTTACCGGTCCTTCGCCAAGATAGACTGTGACACGCAAAGCCCTCGAGCCCAATCGCAAGCTAACAATGTGAATACTCAATCACCAAGAAGAAATAAGGGCCCTACTCCGAAAACTAGGCGCCAAAACTCCCCTACTTCTACAGCAAGTCAAGCCAGTACAAAACAGCCCTCACGACCTTCCACCCAAAATAGAAGGTCTTCTAGCAACCAGAAACCCCTTGATACCGGCAAAAGTTTGAATTTCTTTTGTGACTATCACGGTTGGAATTCAAGCCATTCTACTGGTCCAGACTGTCAGAAGCATCAAGTCTACTTGCAGATAAAAGAAAAGTTTAAGAACGAAAAATGTCACCTGTGCGGAAAAGTTGGACATATCAAGTCTATATGCCCTACGCGCAAAGAAATAAAGAAAGACGATAATTATCGCCTCCGCCATGCACGCGCTACTTTTGTACGGCACTGCAACCTAGGGTCCGATACTGAATCCAATTCCGGGACATCACGAACCTCCCATACGCCGCGCAGTAAAACAGCCAGTGCGAACTTTATTTCCCACGAACCGAACAAACCAAGAAATATCGATTCAGAGGTCGTGCAAAGTTTTGAACTCGAATCAGATCTCGAGCTAGAAGCTTTCGCGGGAAGTGCCGAATCTGTCTTTTCGACCTCCCAACATCCACCTCAACGATCACCAACGATGGCCTCCCGCCAAGTCAACGCCGGCCGTCACGCCAACCGCTCACCCGCAAGCTCGCCAACGTCACGAGCAAGCAGCACACGGTCTACCACGCCGTTGAACTACCATCCAATGTGGTACAGCAGCAATGACGAGGACGACGCTGCTCCCATCTCCGCGAGACCACGACGCCCTCCAACTCAATTCGAGGACGAAGAAATCGCGGCCACCTCCGCCGGGCCATCAATCCCCTCAACTTCAACGGACGACACCGGAACCCGTCCTGTAACCAACTTCGACAACCTCCGGAACAGCATCCTTCGCCCGCCAACTGTGCGTCCACAAATGACCACACACACCGCACACTCCACCTCGACTACAACTTCAAATCGCAGTCGATCTTCCCAGTGGAGCGAAACGACCCAGCGCACTCAACAGCGCATACGTCACAGGCGAGCGCGTCGAGCACGCCGTCGTGCACAGGCAGCACCAATGGCTACACCAACTACGGCGACAACACAAAATATAAACGCCATGCCAACGGACCTTCCATATCGTCCGGCCCGCCCGCCAACTCCCCCATCCCGCTCACGTCTCGACCGGCGCATCAGGGAAGTCACCGAGCGCCAAACAACATATGCCATTGCCGAAAGTCGGTTTATGACTTACCTCCGAACGCATCCAGACGCCGTGCACTACCGCGGCGGATGGCGTATCGAACCGAATATCAGGACGACAGACCACCTCGTCCCACCATCGCCACCTTCTACTCCCGACCCCTTGAAAAGAGATCAAGATGATCCTCACTGGAGCGATGCTAGCGAGGAGGCCGCCGACGCACGCTACCAGGAATATCACTCTCTGGTAGATAACTATCAGACAACTGAGGCTCCACGAGTTTACATAACTCGTGCGGAGGCCTTCGGATGGAACGGCCGCCCAGGGTACATCACCCTCGGCGACAATCCAAATTTTGAAATCTACATGCCACTCGGCATGCACGGTTCACTCCCA
>JALZUF010000158.1 GCA_023301785.1 Alphaproteobacteria bacterium
GGCTTGGTCATCCACATGTAAAGCGAAGACTGTGTGCATACTTGGCATTTTTTCTAATAAAGGTCTTCCCAAAGTATATTCACTAATCTCTTGGAGCCTTTATTAAAACCTCATCAAGCCAATCCATATCAGACACATTACGTCCAAAAACAACGCTTCCTGCTATTGTATGATGACCGTAATCATAAAAAGTTTTTGCTAATCTATTAGTCAAGCCGATCACTGCACCATTACTTGATTTTAAATAATCTGCTCGATTAACGACAAGAACATCTGAATGCGTTCCTTTTTCTCGAAAAATCTCGTTTAACGAAGTTTCATAAGGAGCAAACTTATATGACTCAAACTCTTCACTATAGAGAGAGTTTATTTCTGAGGTACTGTCAGTAAAGCCCTGCTGATTTGAATTCGATTTTCTTAACGCTTTAATAAGTACTTTATCCGCTACGGTAAAGCCGTTGACCTCACTAAAAGTAATAAACGGTTCTACTATTATAAGTTTCTTTTCTACTACAATTTTATCAATCAGTTTCGGGAGCACCTTCAAATCCTTCTCAGTATACCTGGAACAAATAATAATAGTTTCTGCCATCTTGTAATTCGGGCAATTAAATAACTTGTGATCAATATTTTCTGTCTTAATTCCAAATCGAGCAAATTCACAGTATGCACTATACTTACTGTTACTTAGCACATTATATAGGTCCTTAGAAAAAGAGTTGCCGACCAATAAAACCTTATGAGGCTTAGATTTATCATCGAACCATAATTCTAAATCTTCAGGGTTATTTTTTACACTATAACTTTCACTACCTGTCTTTGTAATAAGAGGTGCCCAAGATTGAATTCTTAGTTTTTTATTATCTGGCTCAAAATCTAATATCTGTAAACTTTTGACTACCTCTCGCTCTGAAAAACCTTTCTGTTGGAGAACAATAGCTGCCCCTACAAGGAAAACTGCACTCGATACAACGACCCCAGTATAAAATTGTTTAGCGGTAAGAAAACTTCTATTTCTAAAAGGCGTTTCGATAAAACGTAAACTAAGCCATGAACCCACAAAAGTAGCCGCTATTAATGCACATACTTGAGTAAGTGAAGGGGGGGTAATCCACCATATTCTAAAAAATGCAAAAATGGGCTGATGCCATAAGTAGAGACTATAGCTCATAAGACCAATAATCACTAACGGCTTAAAAGTAAGGAATTTCCCTATATGAGTCTGATTAGATGCGAATAGAAGAACGAGAATTGTACCAACACAAGAAGGTAATGCCGACAAGCCTGGAAACACGGTACTATGAGTAAATAAAAAGAAAGGAGTTAGAATCATTCCGATACCAGCGTAAGCCAATATTTGCTTGATTATTGGGGAAACTCTATTAGCTAGACTTACACCTTTAGAATTAAAATTAATCATTGCTCCTACTCCTCCTAAACCCATTTCCCAAGCTCTAGTGGGCAATAAATAAAAGGTGAAATCAGGGTACTTATTAACTAATAATACTGACGCTAAGAAACTAATTGCAGTCACTAGCAAAGTAACGAAAATGTAAAATCGCCCTTTAAGGAAAAGGGTGAGCGCTAAAAGAATTAGAGGGAAAATAAAATAAAACTGCTCTTCCACCCCTAAACTCCAAGTATGAATGAGAGGTTTAAGTTCTGTAGCCGTATCCCAATAATCTGAAGTCTTAAAAAAGAAAATATTAGACACTCCAAAAATGGCGCTAATTAAGCTCTTGGCGTAATCCTTGAACTGGCTTGGTAATAAAGTAACCCAAGCGCCAATCGTAGAAAATAAGAAGACGATATAGACAGCAGGTAATAGTCTCCGAGCCCTCTTTTCATAGAATTCACGAAGACTAAAGTTTCCATCCTTAATTTTAGGTAAAATAATCCCTGTAATCAGGAACCCACTGATTACAAAAAACACATCTACCCCTGTGTACCCTCCACTAATAAAGCTAAATCCTGCGTGGAATAAAATTACAGCAGTAACAGCAATGGCTCTTAACCCATCTATTTCAGCTCTATACTTAAGCATAATAATTTAATCTGCCCACGCTCTAAATCATCCTCTAAGAGAATAATAGAGAAACAACGAGTTGTAGAGGAAGTAGCGTTTCCATAGACGCTTAGGCTCTTTAAACAGGCGGTAGGCCCATTCTAAACCGTATTTTTGTAGAATTGCAGGGGCTTGATCAACCTCGCCAGCGTGGAAAGCGAAAGCTGCACCGATCCCGAAGTACACGGCGGGAGGTAGGTGGTCCTTATGTTTCGCAATCCAGTGTTCTTGTTTAGGGCAGCCAAGGCCGACCCATACTAGATTTGCACCAGAATCTTTAATCAGACCACAGATCTTCTCGAACTCTCCTTCGGGCCATTCGCCAAAGGGAGGGGAGTATGAACCTGCTATCACAGAATCAGGGCAATCTTTTGCAAAGCGGCTTTCAAGTTTATCGAGGGTGCTCTGTTGGCCACCTAAAAGGAAGTGTTTATAATCTGATTTCCCACGAGTACTCTCTATTGTTTTCAGCATCAAAGTCGGGCCATAGACGCGATCAGTCAGTTTTTTATCATTAGCGAGCTCCCTATTGAGACTCCAGACTAGAGGCATTCCATCAGGGCAAATCAGGTCAAACTTGCTCATGGCCTCACCAAACTCCTTGTCATGACGCGCAAGAGCCGCGACGTGAGTGTTAGCGGCTTCAACCGCAAACGCTTGGGAAGGATAGTAAGCGGCCTTATGAATCCACTGAATAGCGGATTCATAATCAGTTACGGCTACAGGGAGCCCAATGACAGGAATAAAAGGTAAAGATGCAGGCATGGCTGGGAGATGGTTGGAAATGAAGGCTTACTTACAGTACGGTTCTATCGAACGAAGCTCTGGATGTTGCGCTAAGGCCTCTGCTCTAGCTTGCTCGTCAGGAAACAGGTAGAGTCCGTAACCTCCAAAGCCTCCACCACTATATTTTTTCGTAAGAGCTCCAGCGATTTTCGGGAGTTCTTCCATCCCTTCTCCTATCTGAGCCTCGTATGAGAGAGATACTGCCTTAGCAAGCTCAGTGAGTGATTCATCTAGGATGGCTTGGCGAGCAACTTTTCCTGCAGTCTCAATAAGATCATAGTCGCGGGAAATCTTAGCGTTGCCCGGGGTATCATGTTCAATCCCCGTCCAATAAATCGCCATTTTACCACGGAGCATTTCGCCATTACGTTTAAAATCAAGTACGGGGAGTTCTCCGCTCTTCCAAGCACAAAGGCCCGTCTCCTTAATCACTGCTGGGTCTTGCCAACCGACTCCTAGAGCCAGTTCGTCATCGATGCCGTTTTCGCCATTAAGTAGAACCCAAGCACCACTGCCACCAAGGCCTGAGCGTTTTTCGTAATCCCAGTTCCGCAGGCTTACCATTGGAGAAACTGCACAGTTTACTACAAACGCCCCTTCACGAGCATGCTTAGGAACATCTAGCCACCCGCCCGCAAAGTCAACGCGGAGCGGTGATTCAGTAGGCGCCTTAACCCACTTGACGATCCCTGAGGTCGAAACAGGCTGAAACTTAGGAGGATTCTTAGGTAAAATATGATATTCAGCACCGACTTGGGCACAAATTTCTCGCTTGATGTCACCGTACAAATCATCCTCGGTTACAACTAACATGTCCGGCTTGGCTTCTAGGAAATACGTCCCGAAGTCGAGACCTGTTCCGATATCCGTGCCGATTATAACTTCATCAACCATGCGGAGGCTCTCAAGGAGTCGTTTTTTATGATCGTCAGGAATCGATGAGCGACGTTGCTTGTGATGCCATAGAACATCCGCAGAGGCGAAGCTAACCGTAAGGTGATCTCCTAAGGCACGTGCCTCTTCGAAGAATTGGATATGACCGGCATGAACGATATCATAGCAGCCTGAGACAAAAAT
>JALZUF010000159.1 GCA_023301785.1 Alphaproteobacteria bacterium
GCCGTTTGGTTTTGATCTAATAAAAGCGCCCCTCACGTAAGTTCGGGGCTCGGACGCATGTATTAGCTCCAGAATTACCGCAGTTATCCAAGTAACTGAATACTATCCAGTATATTAGGTGTGATTTAATGAGCCATTCGCGGTTTCACCTTAATGAGGCTTGTACTTTGACATGCATGGCTTAATCTTTGAGACAAGCATATGACTACTGGCAGGATCAACCAGGTAACTTGCTATTTAGTACCTCTTTGGAGGCTAAAATGCTCACATGCGAGAGAGAAAAGTTTTTACACAGTTCAATCAACGCACACTCTACGCAGTTTAGTCCATCAGAACTCTGTTGCCAAGTTTCCGACGTTCTCTCAAGGGCTTTTAAACCCTCCGACAACCGACGACTTTGCCCGTCCGTTATAACAAAGTATAAACGCTCGAGAGCGAGTTTACCAGTCGCACGGAGACAGAAGCCTCACTCGAAACCATTCATTGGTCTTTCGCTGCGTCAACGGCCCTTTAGCTTAGCGCTCGCAGCGCCAGGCCGGCAGCCGAGCCACTGACGACGGGCGGACAGGTTTACCTGCCCCGGCCCCTCGCCACTCCAACCGACGTTCGCTTAGAGAGTCCCGGCGTGCGCAAATCAATGGGCGTTTGGCCAGGCCATTCACCCATCAACTACCCACCCCGGTCGCAACTCAACTCCGACGTTACCAAAAGATTAACAAGAAAGACGGGTTGCGATTTTTTTACAAGTCCAAACGGACCCTCGCGCACCGCCTCGTGGACAAGGAGCACCTTGTCGGCTCTAATAGGATCTGTTGAACAAAATTTATAAACCTGCAGTATGGCCCAAAAAGTATCCATCATAGCCCTAACAAGTCGTGCGCGCGACCCTGACTTGAAAATTGGTTCGAGTTTCACTTTTTTCTGGCAACCCCGGCGCACCTTGGGCGCACTATAAATGGGCTTTATAGTGGGTTTTTTAGAGGTTTAAAACACTTTTCGAGTCCAACTTTGGCCGCTCTTTCCAAAACAGGTGACCCCGAGGCCATCCGAGGCCGTCCTGAGGTCGCTATTTTCGAATGGCCTCTTTTCACTTCATAAGACCTTGGGCGCACTATAAATTGGCTTTATAATGGGTTTTTTAAACTTTGAAAACACTTTCCTAGTCCAGAATTGGCCGCTCTGTCCAAAACAGGTGACCCCGAGGCCGTCCGAGGCCGTTCTGAGGTCGCGATTTTCGGCCGGCCTCTATTGCTTAATAGCCTACTGGGAACTCCCTGTTTAATCCCCATAGTGCTTGGTTAACATTGTTTAAGGGCTAATAATTATGCAGGACGTTCAAATGTATTGAATTGGCTTCAAAACGCCACCCTGGGCGACCCTGAGCGCCCACTAAACCTCGCGCAATGTCAAACTGCGTAGAAGTATTGGAAATTATGGGCAAGTGGCGAAATTTTGTGAGGAAAATATAGTTGAGTGCTTTTCTAGGCTTGTCTTGTCTTAATAATGCAGCAATAACCCACGAAAATGCAGCAATAACAAGCAATTACTCTGATCAAATAGTTTTTACTTTGATCAAATGGTCGTCAGGCTTAATTTAACAGCAAAACGAGTGAAAAGATGGAAATTTTTCCCAATTTTGGGAAATTTCCCAAATTGCCCAAAATGCTCCCAGAGACACAATTTTGGAGCTAGTGACCTCAAATTCGAGGATTAGCCTTGTACTTGGCCCAACTTGACTCGAATTTAGTTTGGTGTCAATTGAAGCAACTTTAATTTTTTACTTGTCTGGTTGGGTTCCGATTTTGTCGCCAAATTGGCGGAAAATCGGCGGCGAAACTTCATTTTTAATTTAAAAATATAAAAAATTGTATTTTTAAGCTTCAAAGACACTTTCTAGATCCAGTTTTCCCTCAGAATTCGTTTCGACACATCAGAATTGAGGTAGCATTAAAGACCAGGGAGCTACAGCATCCTAATCGGCCAAGATGAAAGTTTGAATAATTCTTCTTTGGCGAAACTTTGCCCCCTTGCCATTTCATAACCTCTGGTTATAATGACCTAATATTCAGGATTTAGGCATTATAACTACCCCTTAATACACCCTAGAAGTTATTATTAAATCAGACAAGGTTGAGTTTCGCTTTTTATGTGCGTTGGGGCGCGAGCGCCCGCCACCTTAAGGGAGCTTTAATTCAGTCATTTTAAGAGTTATGGGCCTGTTATTCGAGATTTAGGTAGGCCTAAGCATCAGCTACTACGCCACAAACTTACAGGTAGCTAGCCTAACGTTTAACCCTCTAAATTACCCTCGAAATTTCTGATAAAAAAAGGCCCAAAGCAGGAACTTGTTAAAGTTCCAGCTTTGGGCCAAATTGGTTATAATTCTGTCATTTTAAGAGATATTAGCCTGCCGTTCTAGATTCAGGTAGGCTATAGCATAAGCTACTACGCTACCAAGTTACAGGTAGTTGGCTTAACGTTTAGCCCTACTTTTGGGCGTCCGAAATATACAAAAGTACACTTCAAAACGGCGCCAAAAAAGACACTCGAAAGTGGGTTCGAGTGCAGAACTTTTCAAATAAAAAAAGGCCGGAAGCCGTAACTACAAGTGTAGCTACGACTTCCGACCTTATAAATCCCAACCGGCTTTCGCTCAGCGACTCGCCAATGGCCTAAATTGAGCCATATACTTTTTGCCTTCAAAATTTGGCTAAGTGTTTGTACTTTTGTCTCGAAATTCGGCTAAGTGTTTGTACTTTTGTCTCGAAATTCGGCTAAGTGTTTGTACTTTTGTCTCGAAATTCGGC
>JALZUF010000160.1 GCA_023301785.1 Alphaproteobacteria bacterium
GTAAAAGACCTATTAAATCGGTCATGTCGTGAGCCGACATTTATAAATGAGATGACCGCTTAGCTCAGTTGGTAGAGCAACTGACTTTTAATCAGTAGGTCGAGGGTTCGAATCCCTCAGCGGTCACCATTTATTATTTTTTCTTCTATTTACTGAATATCATCATAAAAGTTAATTCCTTAACTTGTGTGATAAAACATCAGGTGTCATAATAGATAAGTATAATAAGGCCTCTAAAAGAGATGAAGCTGTTATGAATAGTGTGAAGTTAAAAGAAATAATTGCCTTTTTTGATAGTGATTACGCGCCATCTAATAGATATAAGTATGATTTATCTTTGTCTGAAAACCCATTTGGACACAGTGAAAGTATTGTTCAATCCTTTGAAGATTTCAAAGAAGGTCTTTCGCATTATCCTGACAAGAATAATTTGAAGCTTAAACATGCTATTGCTGGAATTAAAAATATCTCAGAAGATAGTATTTATATTGGTACAGGTGTTACTGGAATTATCCAAGATTTGTGCAAGCTGTACATAAAAGAAGGGCAGCATATTCTTCTGCCTGAATCTACTTTTCCAGGGCCAATTTTTGGTGCTAGCATAATGGGTGGCCACGCAAAACTGGTTCCTTTTAAATCAAATTTCAAAGTGGATTTTGATGCAATAAAAGAATATTACAATTCCAATACGTCTTTTGTATTTTTATCAAACCCGAATAACCCCACGGGTATTTTAGAGAGACCTATTGATATTATTGATTTAGCAAATAGTATTTCTTGCCCTGTAATAGTTTCAGAGGCAAATATCGAATATACAGGGGAAAGCCTTTTAGATTTCCCTGACTTACCAAAAAACCTCATAATAATGCGTTCTTTTTCAAAGGTATATGGACTAGCGAGTCTTCGAGTTGGTTACGCTGTTGCACATGAAGAAATTATAAAAAAAGTTGAAAAAATAATGTATCCGTTTCGAATAACGCATACATCTGAAACGCTATGTTTAAAAGCGCTCATGGATCAAAATCATGTAAGTAGGTCTATTGAACTATTTTATGAGCAAAAAGATTTCTTAATAGAAGAACTTAAAAATTTAGGCTTCAAATGTATCCCCTCAGAAGGAAGTACATTTATAGCTAAAATTCCTAGTTCTTACAGCACCGCATCACTTTTAAATAAGAAATTAAATGAATTGGACTGCGCGATAGTACCATGTTGTAACTTCCAAGGTATTGGTAGTCAGTATGTGCGTATCGCCCCAAGAATTCATGAGACAAATGTTAATTTTATTAAAGTGTTATCATCTATATTGTAAGATTAAAAAGGTTTTGCTCCGGGTGCGCTACCTTGCTCTTTTCCAAGCTCATGCGAAGAGCCATTATCATTTTCAGCTTGTCTCTCAAGTGTAGCAATATTTCTTTTGCCAAACTGTACTGTTAGATCAATTCCATTAGCATCTAGCCTGAAGTCCACATCCATAATCTTTTCACCATCTACTCTAAAAGCTCCAGCTACGATTTGCCTTCTTGTTTCTGATTTGGACTGATCTGGCTTCATCGCTTGGGCTAAATCAATCACGGAAAAGCTATCTTGTCCTTGTGCTATTTCATCAACGGAAATAGATCTTGCATCCTTGGTAGATACATCCTTACTTCGTACGTTTCGATCAAAATGATCTCTTGCTAGCTTTGCTGCATCTGTGGAATGGTACTGTTCCACGACATTAGAGGCAATCAATAGCTTAACTTCCATTGGATTTGCATCATCGCTTGATAAAGCTTCTCTCAGTGCTTCTTTAGTGTCAGGAGTGACCACTAAGTCAATATAAACAGGCATCATCTCATCAGTGATACTCATTACTTTTCCAAACATCATTTCTGGAGCTTCTGTTAGACCAATATAATTATGCTTTGATTTACTCATTTTATGAACACCATCCAAGCCAGGTAAGATTGGCATACACATTACAATTTGCCCTTCCTTACCAGCACTTTGTTGGAGGTGACGTCCCATCATATTATTAAATAATTGATCAGTTCCTCCCATTTCAATATCGGCGTCAATTTCAATACTGTCTGTACCTTGCATTAAAGGGTACAACATTTCGTGCATGTGGATAGGTGTCTCATCAGCGTATCTCTTTTTGAAACTATCTCTTTTCATCAATTGCGCTAGGGTAGTTGTTCCCATTAATTTTATAATATCTGCTAAATTTTTACGGTCGAACCACTCTGAATTCATTCTCACTTCAACTTTGTCCATATCAAGCACTAACGATAACTGATCTGTGTATGTACGTGCATTTGCTTTGATTTCTTCTTCTGATAGCAATGGTCTAGTATCATTACGTCCTGTTGGATCTCCAATTCTTGCTGTGTAGTCACCAATAATAATTACAATTTGATGTCCTGCGTCCTGAAATTCACGCATCTTGTTAAGAACAACGGCATGTCCAAGATGTAAATCAGGTGCAGTTGGATCAAAACCTAATTTAACGCGAAGTGGTCTTTTGTGAGCTAACTTTTCTTTTAACCCGCCTGCTGGTTCAATAATTTCAGCCATAGCACTAAGCTCATGTTCATTTGATGATAACTTAACGTCTTGTGAAAGAGCAACGTTGTCGAAGTCTTTTCTCATTTGAGGAGTAGGTTGTAAGCTTTCAGGCGTGAAATAATTTGAAACAATTTCTGTTATTTTATTTTCTAAGTCATGTCCACCTAAAGGGCCAACAACACTTTCGAACTGTTCAACGATTGCTTGCATTCCAGCTAAAGTTTTCTCCGCTGCCCGTTTTTGTCCTTTTGTTCCTTCTTGTACTTGGCGTATGGTGCTTTCAAGAAAACCCTGAACGTCAAACTCTGGTGCTAATAAAACGCGTGCTTCTCCTTCTGTGAAGGTGTAAGGCGACACTCTATGGCGTGAACTATCGGCTGTAAGCCCTGGATTTGTATAAGCCATTGAAAGTGAGTCGTTCCCATATAAGTCGCGATATGTTCTATCAAAAGCAATTTCATCAAAACCTTTACTAGATCGAGCCGCTTTGGGATCTAAAACCCATGAAAGTTTCATCGTAGCGCCATGAACTTCAGAGAAGTATCTCATATCTGCCATTTGCTCTGTTACATATTCTATTGCATCATCAGGTATAGGCAAATCAGTGATGCGCGACATAGCATCTTCACGAATCTTTTGAAATTCTGGGTTTTCTTTATATTCAGAAGCCAATTGAACAACATAAGTATCATCTAAACCCATTTGAGTGACGGCATGTTCAATTTGTTGTTTTTCTCTTGCCGCAAGTTGGTCGACATAGTCCTGATCCATAAAATCATTTGCGAGAGCATGTACATCTGCAATGACATGAACAATTTGTTTTAGTCCAAAATGTCTTCTTAGTTCTTCTGCTGTGAGCATATAAGAAATAAAATCTATAGGCAGACCTTGGCTTGCTGCTGATCTTGTCGCTAAGCCTGTTCCAAAAAATAATGTTTTACTGGAAGGGTCATCATAAATGCTAGCTGAAACATGTTCCTCAGATAAAAAATCAATGATTGATGGATGATTTTGAAAAAAACCACTTGTTTGACTGTTAACTAGATTACTCATAATAACTCCTATAATTTCGTATAGACATAACTAATATCCTTTTTATACATAAATCAAGTGCTTATTTGTAATATTATTTCGAAACGAAATTAAGCTTAAGTGGGCATAGAATAGTGAAGCCTAAAAAGTTGACATCATTTCTACCTATATTTTTAAATGTAAGCTTATCCATAAAAAGAGAATAAGTAATAATATTTCAAATTATAGAATTAATGTTGACAAAAATTATTTTTCATATTAATAAAGACAAAAAAGGAGACGTTATGGCTAATGCAAAGACAGGTTTTGATGCGACTAGGCTTGATAAAATTGATAAATCTTCAATCGCTTGTGAGGCACCAACATTTTTAACACATGCTGGTGAAAACGCATGGAGAAAGCATGTTTTATCAGTTGCGCTAAGAACTTTTGGAGATAAGGGCTATGATGCAGGATTAGCAGGACATTTTACTGTAAGAGATTCAGAGCATCCAGATCGTTTTTGGGTAAATCCTATGGATCAACACTTATCACTGATGTCTCCAGATGATCTTGTTCTGGTGGGACATGATGGGTGCATCCATGAGGGAAGTAGGCCAGCTAATAGCGGTGCCTTTTCCGTTCATGCGGCAATTCATGAGAGTAGACCAGATATTATATGCAGCATACATACGCACCTAACATATTCTAAAGTGTTAGCAATGAAGGGTGATGTTATTAAGGCACGCTCTCAGGACTCATGCCCTTTTTATAATGATATGGCCGTTTACGAAAATTATGATGGTGTTCCAGGTGAAAAACGTATTGGTGAAGAAATTATGGAAGTGTTGGGTAATAAAAATAGCGTCATAATGAAACATCACGGTGCTTTGACTGTTGGGGCAAGCGTCGAGGCGGCAGCTTTTCTTTTTTTAGAACTTGAAAAATGTGCAGAAGATCAAATTATAGCAGAGCAAGCTTACGGACCAAATTTGCCAGAGCTTGATCATGCTGTTGCACAAAATGTGCATGACTATTTAACCTCTCCCCATGCTTTATGGCTTAGCTTTCAATCAGAATTTGCGAAAACTTGTCATGATCACGGATTAACTTTTGAAGCGCCTGATGAAGAGATGCAAGCACAGCACGACCATCAAATCGCACAACAAGTTAGTGCACATGATACGGGTGAAGGTTATTCCCGTCTAAAACAGTAAGGATTAAAAAATGATTGTTACCCCTAAATTATACGGTCGTTATTTGCCATTAAGTAATAGTGGTCATATTATCAACGACAGAGCGGAGAGTAAAATTCAACCGCAATGGCGCCCTTTGTTGGACGATGTGATTGAGTTATTTAAAGAAAAAGAGCCTAAGCTTCATTCGATCTATATAAGAGGATCTGTTGCGGACGGTAGAGCGATTGATGGTATTTCTGATATTGATAGTTTAGCTTTGTTAGATACTGATGAAGACGCTCCTATGCTTGATTGTTCATGGATAGAAGAGGCCAATCAAAGTTTAGGAAAAAAGTATCCATTTTGTGATGGTGTTGAAACTTATTTGTTACCAAAGGAAAGAGCGCTGTCTGACAGGAAATCTGGTTTTTATATTCAATCGCAGTCTATATGTATTTATGGTGAAGATATAATCCCAAGGTTATCGCCTTATAGAGTAGGTGAGGATTCAACTTTTTCTCACGCTAAGAATTTAGAATATGATCTTAGGTACATTCGTCAAAAATTGTATGAAAACAGTGATCCAGATTTTGTTAAAACTTGCTGTAAAAAAGTGATGAAACGAATTGTTCGTGCTGCAATGGAATCATGCATGGTAGAACAAAATCGTTATACGAGAGATCTATTTTTATCTAATGAAATGTTTGCTTTATCGTGCCCTGAAGAATCTGGTCGTATTGCTAAAGCAATGCACTATGCACTTAATCCGACGGAAGACCAAGGGGAGCTTCTTCAGGTGATAGCAGAATCAGGAGATTTTCTTGTACACCATATTCAACAAAAGTATGGCAAAGAAACCAGAGGAATTTCTTTTATAGATGATTTTGGATATGGAGATGATTTAGAAGCTGGTATGCCAAATAGTAACGGGGTTAAATGGCATAGATTTGATCGAAGCCTTGATCCAGTTGAAGCTTCTATTGAGTTTGGTAAAGGGATGGCAAATGATAATCGTGATCCCGTACTTTTTTCTGTGGGCTCTGAAACACAAAAACTTACTTTGCCTGACGGTGGAGGGTTTGATAATTGCCGCGTTGTGACAAGTCCAAGTTATAATAAACAAGGTGGTGAGGGCAGTTTAAGAGAAGAAGCTGCTTCTTGGGTAAGGCGTTTTATGGGTATTCCTGCCTTTGTAGATAATACTTTTATTCTTCAACAAAATGGTCGTGTTGCACTTTCTGAAGCATTTACTTTATCTGGATTGCGACATGATGATCCAGGTATCTTGGTGCCTGAATTGAGGTGGCCTATGCTATCCCAAAAAATACAACAAGCACGTATGAATGAATACCATTATGAAATAGGAAGGGAGGGAACTTCGGATGATGTTGTTTCTAATCTTCAAACAGTGATGGAATCAGGTGCAACTCTGTCTACTTTATATACAAATTATCCTCACAATCCTACTGGCTTAGTTGGTTCTAAAAAAGAGGTTCGGGCGATTGTCGATGCCTTGGATCGTATTAATTCAGGTAGGTCTGATGTAGATAAAGTTTCACATGTCATAGATAGCCCTTATTTTGCTGGTTGCTCGCAAAAAGATAGAGGAGCTTACCTTAAGAACCCTTATGAAGGAAACCTTGCTTATGATGGGCAGACACCGTGGCAAGCAGTTTTAAGTTTCTCAAAAGCTTTTGGTGTAGCAAGTCCCGGCATTACTATTGTAGTTACAGATAAAAGTACACAAACTGATTTTGATAAACAGTTAGTATCTGGTGTTGGTATTTCTTACAACCCAGAATTTTTAAACGCAACTTGTGCTGTGATGGGAGAAGAGCATGATCAGGATGTTTTGAAACATTTTGATGCTCTAAGGCAAAAATATGAAAAAAACCGCAGTATAACCTCTAATTCTTTAGAGCGTTATATGCTAGATGGAGATGCAAATCTAACAACTGTCTTAGAGTTTCCAATGGAATTTGTTGGACGTGAGATTCAGTGTTCTGATGGTGTTTCTAGGCCAATTCAAGATATGAATGATTTGGTTGAAATCTTTGGGAATGCCGGGGTTGTTGCTGTAAATTGTTCCACAAGTGATAGAAATCTTGTAAGATTAGCTATGTCTGGTGCGGAGCATGATGTGCAAAGGGGGGTTAACCTCATAAGTGATACTGTTCGACAGATAGAACGTTCTATTTAATTTTTAGGAGTCACATGAGAAGTTTTTATATGGTGCGCCACGGCGAAACCACCACCAATCTAGATAAAATAGCTACTGGCCAGATGGATGTATTGCTTACGCCCAAGGGAATTGAGCAAGCTGAAAAATGTAGAAAGGTTATTGATGCACATAGTATTCACCCCGATATTATCTTGTGCTCTGGACTTCAACGTACCAAACAAACGGCAGAGATTATAAATAAAGAAATTAAAAGTCCTCTTCATCAGCATTCAGAATTAAACGAACAAAGCTATGGTGATTGGGAGGGACAAGAATGGGCTGATGTACATTTAGAAATTGAAAAATATGGTGAGAACCCGATCAATGGAGAAACAAAAATAGAATTTATAGAGCGCATCGTGTCCGCTTTTGAAAAATTACTGTGTCATTATGATGAAGAAACAATTTTATTTGTAACGCATGCTGGAGTTTTTGAGGCTCTTTTATCAAAATATAAGTATAGGCATGAAAAAATAAAGAATGGCGTTTTGTATTATATTCAGTTTTCAGAGTCTGGAGACGAGTTACTAAATTTTGATTTAGTTAGTGAATAAACCATCCTTTTTTTAACAAAAGTCAAAAAAAGATATTAGAATTTATGGCTATTATTATCTTGTAAATTCAAATGTATCTAACGTGGCTATGAATTAATTGTATTTGCGAGCATTGCTGCACCATACGTCACAGGATGAGCATTACTTAATGTTACTCCGTCCTTTGCTCCTAAAGCCTGATCTCTCATTTCAGTGGGAGAAGGAAGATATACATTACTGCTTGATAGCATAAAGTCTGTATACACGGGTAATATACGTCGCAAGCTGTCTTGAGCTCTTCTTGAGAACGTTGACATTTGAACTGCTTCTGTATCATTTACAGGAAGTATTGAATCACTTTGGTAGGCTTTTCGGACTGTGTCTCTGTTACGATCCATTTTATCGAAGAACCTGATCTGATTGGAACTAAAACCAGAAACGCAACTATCAATATCTACTTCTCCTATACCCATAGCGTTGTAAAGATTGGCTAATGATTGACTTGGATTAAGGCGCATTAGTGTGGTGTCTAGAACGCCATGCTGTACACCCAAACGTTCCATTATTCTTAAATCATCTTGAAAAGTTTGCCATTTTTCTTCTTGAAACTGGAGATAAGGAGTTTCTAGACCATCATTAACAATACTATCTTCTATTACCGTCATCATATCTTGAGAGAATTCTCCTCGTGGAGGAGGGGCATCAAGATGAAATATACCTATAGCCTTTTGTCTCATTAATGACATTGTTTGAATTAAGGGGTCTCTTATTGCAAGAACCGTGTAATTGGGTATTTTTAACCATCTCTCTAAAAAAGCTGGAGATAACCTCCCATTAACTTCCTTAACAACAACACTGACAGAATTTTTACCAGTTTCTTCTTTCACTTGATCTAAGCTACGGGAGAGATCCATTAACGCTTGTTTATAAACTTCTTCATCAATAATAGCATTGGTACCTCCCGTTAATTCTTGAAGGGTACTTGTGAAAGGTTGGCTATAGGTTAAATCGGCAGCTTGCCCAAGGCTAATTTCTAAGATTGTTGTTGCTGATCGAGCTCTGCCATATATGAACGTCATGGAAGAGTTACTTCTAAACTCTTCAGACAAATAATTTTCTAAGTCAGTAATGTCTGGATTTTCTTTTAACATAAGTAGGTTATAGCCATAATAATATCGTTATGCAAATAAAAAATGCACTACGCTAGATTTTATTTTCTACGCTATTTTCTATTACTGAAACATCCTATTATCGGTGAGTAAAGCCAGCAGGTGAGTTATTGTCGTTTGCAGGATATTGTATCTGCTGTTCGATTTTTTGCGCTATAGCAGGGAAGTGATTTAATATACGATCAAAGACAGGTGTTGGGTTTGCACCAAAGCCCCAACGTCCCAATAGGCTCTCCATATTTTTAGGGCCCATGTTACGGCTTGCACATGCAACGTGGTGCAGAAAGCTTTTACCTTCATCTGATTTAGGGTCAATCTTATTAAGGTTATCTGGATCATTATCTATCATATCAACGCGGCGCTCTACTTCGTGTACGATTGCACGTGACAAACGAGTTTTATTTTTTTCTTCAGTCAGGTTGTCTATTTCTGGAAAGAGTGTTTTTGTTTTTTCGCCAAACTTGAGTTCATTAATACGGTCACTAGGGTTGTAAACTTTATAAATCATTTCTTTATCACTAAGCTCAAAGCCTCGTGCTGGCATTACGCCTTGAGCGGCGCGTCCAAATATTTTTCGAATGGTTTGACGTCCACGAATAAGGGTAGGACCATCTTGTAGTGCTTCTATAGCAGCGGTCGCCATTAAGGCATCATACGCTAAAACAGCCGCAAAACGGGTTGTCTCATCAAGGTCTTTCCAATCATTTTCTTGAGCTTCAATGATTTTTTGGACTGTCCATTTTTTCCCGTCACCATTAGATAGGGCATCAAAGCTATGTTCATAATCAGCTGAGGCCAAGGCAACGATTGCATTTGGCATCATTTGTTGAATAAAAAACGGATCATCTTTTAACATATCAATATCATGTAAATCTATATCACCATCTTTGTACATGTCACGTAATGTGGTTAAATCTTTACCCATCGTGTATGACCCATCGAAATGAGCTTCGGATGTTGCAATCATGTTGTTAGAGCCAATGGCACGCGCTTTGATTGTTGATGCTTTTTGAATTATTTTCTTTAAAATTTTGCTTGAAGACTCTCTAGCCGGTGGGCGAGCACCGACATTGGTGAAGGCGGCAATAGTAAGCGCGCCAACTTTTTCCAAAAACAAATCAAGCATTGGTTTTCCAAAAGTATCTTTATCTATACTTTTTACGGTTCTCATTTCTTCATAAGTACTACGAGCTGTTTCGCCAGCAATTTCGATGGCTTTACGCATTTTTTTAGAATAGTTGGGGGCTGGTGGAACAACCAGATGGGATGTGTTTTGTAGTTTTCCATCAATGACTAGGCACGCGGCACGACATTCGCGTTCAACGCCTTCAATTAAATCTTGAACAGATTCTTGTGTCCCCATGCGCATCCCGACATCGCGCCCTTGGATTGTCGTCGATACAAAACAAACCATTTGTTTTAAAACAGGTCTTATTTCATCAGGAAGATTGTCAAGGTCAAAGCCATTATCCTGTAGAGCGTTTAAAAATAAACGAGGGACAACTTTTGGAGAAAATCCACCGCGTGCACTTGATGCACCAGTTCCAATTTTTCTTAAAACGGGAACCAGTTGACCTTTTAGTTTTTCTGTTTGTTCTTCAGTTAGGCCATTTGATTTTATTTGATCTAATAATGGTGTTATTGCCCGATCAATAAGTTCTTGATCTGTTGCGCGTTGTAGCCAGCGAATATTAAGCCCGTATTGCTTTTGTGAGTCACTTTGTGGGTCCATTACAGCATAAAATAAAGGGGGGAGTGATGTATTGCTTTGTTCAGAATTTTCAATTTTTGAAAGCAAATTTTGTGCGCCAAATACCTCACTATATAACCCCAAAGATTCTGCGGCCATACGAATTGTTTTTTCTTCTTCGTTAAGGGGGCAGTGGGTCATATTTTTTATTTCAAAAGCATCGGCCATGACTTGCTGTAGAACAGCGGAACTTGGCTTTGCTTCTGCTATAATTGCAAATCCCATACGGTTGTGGTTGTAGCAAGAATGTATAACGTCAAATCGTTCTAGTATTTCACGGGACCACCCATCGTTGTTTGCCTCGTATAACCATTGTTTTACATCTTGAGGAGAATGCTCTGCCATAAACCGTTTTAAATATACGGCTTGTAGCTTAGGCTCCATTTCACTAAATTTTTTATCGTCTGTAAATTTTTCTGTGACACCTTGTTCTTGTAAGTGTTCAAATAGATTATCGAATATTGTTTCAAAATCTTCTCCATTGTGACGAATTTCTTGACGACCTACACCAATGCCGACTTGTTTATGCATAAAAAAGGCACGTCGTGCAGATTTTCCTGCGTCTTCACTAATCGGGTCATGTATTAAAGTATCTGCTTTTTCCTGCAAATCTTTCATTACAGTTTTGGTCAAATCTGGGCCAGTAGTAAAAGTTTGGCCTTTATATGGTGTTTTTGTAAAAGCATCAGAGAACTGTTTTATGGCACTTTCAAAAAGCTCAGGATTTTCTGAGGTTGTTTTCATCTTCTCTAGTTCAGATAGATCAATCGCGTTCATCTGTACCAGAAGCTGTCTGAAGACATTATATTGATCGGTCAGTTCTTGATGACCATTCATCATCTCCATATACATTTTTAAACCTTTGCGTGCGCCCTTGACGCGTAATGCGAACAGGGCAGGTGCGGGAATAGGTTTACCGTCGGCGTCACCACCTTGCCAACGGCGCGTGCCAATATCCATATGCATATCATCAGCCATGAAATCTACAATGCCATGACCATGGACTTTGTTTAGTGCATCTTGTTTATCTTCTATCCAATTTAATGATCCTTCTAATATCTCCACTTGTGAAGCAAGAGCATCGTCAGTTTCTTTGGTGAAATCATCTTTTTTGTCTGGTGTCACACGGTGTGTTAGAACTTCTTGATCATTCTTAGCGAGTGCTTCAATACGGTGTTCAGGAGCGAATGTATCGATTATTCGAATTCTTTGACGGTATAGCGTTTCACCAAGATCATTTTTATCTTTGGTCGGGTGAGGTGTGATTGTTGGAAAGAATTTAAAAACATTATAAAAAAACTTTGCTTCTTCGGCAGTTTCACCGAGTTCTTTTTCAATGGCTAAATCACGAACATATCTTTGCTGACGCAAATCACGGTTAAAAACATCTGAGCCATAATAGGCGTTTTTATCATTACGATCAGCCAGAATATGTGCAGATGTTGTATTGTAACCATCACGGCTAATGAGTTGCATTAAGACGCCAAGCTCATCATTGGATAGGTGCTCTAATTGCTTTCGAACATCATAAAGTCGATCATTCTGGCGCGAATGGGCGCTGAGATCAGAGTAAAATTGAGTAACGTGGGCTTTCGTCATGCCAAAAAACGATTCTTGTGTAGCGCCATCAGGAAGTTGGTTCAAGTTGTTTGATGAAATTCCGTTTAACAGCCGGGCGATCGTAGAATGCTCAGTAGATGTTGTATCGCCTTGCGCATACGGGGATGCCAAAGGAGTGAAAGAACTTATTTGAGGCGCAGTCTTACTCATTATTTTTCCATAGTATTTTGTCTTTATTTAAAAGTTTTAGTTAATATGTGAACTGAATACAAGTTTAATTTCTTATATGTGGGTCAAATAAGTTATGAAGAGCTTATATTCATATTGAAACGTTTTTTTATACAGCTGCTA
>JALZUF010000161.1 GCA_023301785.1 Alphaproteobacteria bacterium
AACGAGTTCCTTGATGCCTTGCCAATGTGTCAGATGATCTTCACTGAAACAGGGTGGAAGGAGAAAAGGCTGAAAATAGATATAAACGATACGCTATGTATCGGTGAATTTGAGCCTTCTAAAGACCTTATAGAGCTTTTACCCCCGCTATTGATACCGCCAACAGCAGGGGATCAAGTTGAAGTATCACTTGAACAGAGATGCTTCGTTGATGATTTGTTAAAAATTGTTTTAAATCAATTGGGTATCGTATTATTTATAGATTATGGCTTCGTGCATAATATGGCCGGTGACACGATACAGGCCGTCAAAGACCATGCGTATTGTAATATGTTGCAGACCCCTGGTGAGGCCGATATCACGGCGCACGTCAATTTTGCCGAAATATCAACGTTGGCGATGATGAAAAACGTGACGGTGCATGGGCCTGTGTCACAGGGGGACTACTTAAACCGTCTTGGCATTTCGATACGCGGGGGTCTGTTGAGCGAAAATGCGAGCGAAATGCAACGGCGCGATATTGAGGCATCGATCAAAAGGCTAACGGGTATGGATAAAAACCAAGTCAACCATCGGGAAGAGATGGGGGCGCTTTTTAAAGTCATTGCGTTCTCTTCAGATTCAGACATAGATTTAGCAGGTTTCACAGGAGAGGCGCCATGAACATTATTAAAGATCCAAAGTTAGATAGGGTTCATGGTTCAATCCGCCATGGCTTTTTCGGTAAGCAAGGTGGCGTGAGTAAAGGTATATATGAAAGCCTGAATGTTGGCCCAGGGTCGGACGATGATCTGGAGAATGTAAAAGCCAATCGCGTTATAGTCTCTCAGCAGTTAGGCATTGAGCCAGAAAACCTTGCCACGGTTTGGCAAGTACATAGCCCTGATTGCATTATAGTTGATGGCCCCGTTCTGAATGGCCCTGATAAACCAAAAGCGGATGGCATGGTGACAGACAAAGTTGGTATGGCCTTGGGCGCGTTATCTGCGGATTGCACACCGATTTTATTTGCGGGTGTAAAAGCCGATGGAACGCCCGTTATTGGCGCGGCGCATTCGGGGTGGGGTGGCTCATTAAAAGGGATCGGTGAGGCTACCGTTGATAAGATGTTAGCGCTAGGAACACAGCTGGATAGTATTCAGGCGGCGATTGGCCCTTGCATCGGCCCGAAGTCTTATGAAGTGTCAGTGGGATTTGAAGCACCGTTCTTGGAACGCAATCCAGAAGACGAGCATTTCTTTCGCGAGGGACAACGCGAAGGGCATCTAATGTTTGATATGCCCGGCTATGTCGCCAGCCGTTTGGCACAACATGGTGTGAAAAATATTACGATCACGGGGTATGATACTTTCGCGTTGAAAGATGAGTATTTTAGTTACCGCCGTAAAACGCACAGCAATGAACCTGACTATGGTCGTCAAATTTCGGCGATTGCGATTGTTGAATGACAGGTATCATTGAGATAAACCCCAATAGCCCTGAGGCGATAGCTTGTGAAAAGCGCTTAGCGGACTGTGTTGTCTTAACGCATGATAATAAGATCCTACTTCAATATAGGCCTGCGGGTTGGGCGAATGAGTTTGGCATGAACCTGTTTGGTGGTCATGTTGATGAAGGCGAAACCGTCATTGATGGTTTGTTGAGAGAGATTAAAGAAGAATTGGGCGCAAGTGTCACAAAGGATGAGGTAAGCTTTCTTGGCGCGGTAAGCGAGGACTTCACCAACCATAAAGAGTTTGTTCATATTTATTTTTGGCATGATAAAGATCATAGGATTACAGGCTGTTTCGAGGCCGAAGCACGAGAGTTTGATACGGCTGAACAGGCGATAGCCGCACCTAAGCTGATGGCGTATGCAAAATGGGCAATATGCAAAGCTAAAGAGTTAGGGCACTTGGATTAAATTAATCTGTTAAACACGTGTTTTCTTTCTTGATTTAAAAGGTTTCATTTTCTAATGTCACCTCAAGCCCAACACATAGACGGAAGCAGACATAATGAAAATTATTGCCGGTAATTCCAACCGCCCATTAGCCGAAGCGATTTCGGATTATTTAAAAATTCCTTTAACGCAAGCTAGCATTAAGCGCTTTTCCGATATGGAAGTGTTTGTTGAAATTCTTGAGAATGTGCGTGGGGAAGACTGTTTCATTATTCAGCCAACTTCTTATCCAGCCAATGATAACTTAATGGAATTGTTGATTACGATTGATGCGCTGAAACGTGGATCAGCGAGACGTATTACAGCGGTGCTTCCTTATTATGGGTATGCGCGCCAAGATCGTAAAACAGGCGGCAGAACACCGATTACAGCCAAGCTTGTGGCAAATCTTATTACTTCTGCGGGTGCGGATCGTGTGTTGACGATGGACTTACACGCAGGTCAAATCCAAGGGTTCTTTGATATCCCAACAGATAATCTGATTGCCAGCCCGACAATGGCGGATCACATGCAAGAGCGTTTCGATAGTGACAATCTTGTTATGGTTTCCCCAGATGTGGGCGGCGTTGTGCGCGCAAGAAGTTTGGCGAAACGTATGAGTGCAGATTTGGCGATTATTGATAAACGCCGTGAAAAAGCAGGTGTCTCCGAGGTTATGAACATCATTGGTAATATCGAGGGCAAAGAATGTGTTTTGATTGATGATATGGTCGATAGTGCAGGCACACTTTGTAATGCGGCGCAGGCTTTAAAAGACGGCGGTGCAAAATCTGTTCATGCTTATATTGTGCATGGTATTTTCTCTGGCGGTGCGGTGGCGCGTGTTATGAATTCACCTATTGAAAACTTGGTCATCACAGATTCTATTGCGGCAACGGATGCTGTAAAGAATTGTGACAATATCGAGGTGCTTTCTGTCTCGCACGTTATTGGTGAAGCAATGCTAAGGATTTCTGAAGAACGCAGTGTTTCCGCGCTGTTTAAGTAAGTTTTTATTGACATAATAAAAATATTGTTATATGTTCTTTTATCATTAAGAGGATA
>JALZUF010000162.1 GCA_023301785.1 Alphaproteobacteria bacterium
TCGAAAGGGGAAAGGTACGGGTTTTGGTAATCCAAGCCGATGACATAGCCAATAGAGACTTGATTGTTTTCACCATGATACACCCATGAGCCACCATAAGTTTTGGCATCCATCGGCCAGCCAACAGAATGCACAATTAAACCTTCATCATGTTTATCAGGAGCAATTTCCCAAGTCTCTTTAACGCCAAGCGCATAAGTTTGCGGATCAGAATTTTCACGTAAATTATATTTTTCAATGAGTTGCTTGCTTAGGGAGCCGTGGCAACCTTCGGTGAAAATTGTTTGGCGCGCGTGCAGTTCGACACCCGCTTCAAACATATCTGTTTTCTCGCGGTTTTTATCAAGCCCCATATCGCCAGTCGCAACACCGATCACAGCATCGTTTTCATCATATAAAACTTCTGCGGCGGCAAAGCCTGGGAAAATTTCAACGCCAAGATTTTCTGCTTCACCCGCCATCCAACGCCCTAATTCACCAAGGCTGATGATATAATTACCATGGTTGTTCATTTGGGGTGGGTTCGGAAGGGGGAAGCTTCCTGTTTTTGTGAAGAAGCGAAACTTATCTTTCTTGGCTTCACATTTTAAAGGTGCGCCTTTTTCTTTCCAGTCAGGAATCAGTTCGTTGAGCGCGCGTGGTTCAAAGACAGCACCTGATAATAAATGAGCGCCAATCTCTGATCCTTTTTCAAGGATGCAAACGGATGTGTCTTTGCCTGTTTCTTGCGCTAATTGTTTTAAGCGTATTGCCGTCGATAATCCTGCGGGGCCACCGCCAACGATAACAACATCGTATTCCATGGCTTCTCTGTCGGATCGTATTGGATTAGGCATTGGTAACGCTCTCTTTTTATTGGTATTTTACAAAATAAACGAATATTTAAAATTTCAGTTTAATTATACCTGAATCCTTACTATATTCTAATCTTAATGACAGATAATTACACAAATAATGAAGCAGACCGCCCGGAAGAATACTGGGCCATGATGCATGCCCTTCAATGGTATATTGATAATGGCGTGGATGAAGCTTTGTTAGATGAGCCTATCGATCGCACCGCTGTTCCAACACTGGCTGATGCTATGAACGTTGTGCCCAAGCGTCCTATGCCTATTGCACCAACGGCGACAGGCGGTGATGAGGGGGCTATGGCACCCATAGGGAGCGCTGAGGCTATTGTTGAAGCGCGTAAGCTGGCAGCGGGCTGTAACAGTTTGGATGAGCTTAAGGCGGCGATACAAGGGTTTGATGGCTTGTCCGTCAAGAAGACCGCCACCAATTTAGTTTTTAGTGATGGTGACCCTCAATCTCATGTGATGTTGATTGGGGAGGCTCCAGATGCAGAGGATGATGTCGCGGGTAAGCCGTTTGCTGGTGCGAGTGGTCAGCTTTTAGATAAAATCATGGCCTCTATTGGCTTGTCGAGGAATAGTGAAACACCAGAGCACGGGGTGTATTTAACGAATATGCTGAATTGGCGGCCACCTGGCAATCGTACGCCAACCCAATCGGAAATGAGTATTTCTTTGGCATTTATAGAGCGTCACATTGCGCTGGTTCAGCCGAAGTACATTATCCTATGCGGCGGTGTAGCGGCAAAAACCTTGTTGGGTAGCTCGGAAACGATCTCGAAATTGCGTGGTAAATTCCACGATTATGACGTTTCTAAGGATGGGGCAGTGAAAATACCAGCTCTGACGACGTATCATCCTGCTTATTTGCTGAAAACACCGGCGCAGAAGAAAGCCGTTTGGGCGGATATGTTGCTGTTTAAAAGTAAATTAGCCAATTAATTTTACATATTTTAGTTGTTTCTGTGGACAAAATTGATTTTGTGCGGTAAAACGCCGCTCTATGTATAAAAAGCTGTCCAGAAATGACCGTTATTTCCTTTTGGGAGTAATCACATTCATCGGTGTTTTAAGTGCCGGTATTGTGATGGCTGGATCAATATTGCCTACGCCAGGGCAAAAGCCAGAAATTACATCTGTTAAAATCATCACCGTTACAGATTCCAGCGCGAAATCTATTCCGCTTCCGCCTAGAAAGCCAAAGAAAGAATTTTCGTTTTTCAAGGGCGGTTTGTTTTCATCTGAAACGCCCACCAAGGCTGAGGCGAAGACTAAAACTGTTTCTGTTCAAGATGCCGTCATAAACGACGATAAATTTTTCCCTGATAAGCAGGCGCGTCTCTATAAAGAAATTTTTGACCTTCAACATAAAGGTAAAATGAGCGATGCTGATGCTAAAATTGATCAGTTAAATAATTCTATTCTAATGGGACACGTCCTAGCGAACCGTTACTTGCATCCTACGGCATATAAGGCAAGTTACACAGAGCTTGCAGGGTGGATGAAGAAATATGCGGATCATCCGCAAGCGGCGCAAATTCATAAGTTGGCTTTGACACGCAAGCCACGTAAATCTGGTGCGCTGGTTTCCCCTGTTAAGGCCAAAAAAATATCGGGTAATTTAGGTGCGGTTTCAAAGCGCGGTAAAACGTACCGTACGACAAAAACGAGAACAATTCCGCAAGAAGCCAAAGTGGCAGCATTTAAAAAAGATATTAAAAATCAGTTGCGTAAAAACCAGCCGACTGTTGCTCTTAATATTTTAAACTCTGATTACACAATGAAGTTTATTGATAGCGTCGAGTATGATCGCCTGTTGAGTGATATTGCGGCAGGTTATCTTTTTGTAAACAAACTGGATCAAGCAAGCAGCCTGGCTAATAAAGCTTACAGACGTTCTGGGGCGAAAGCGCCACTGTCAGGGTGGGTAAAAGGTTTGGTGCATTGGCAGCGCGGACAATATCAGAGTGCGGCCTATGGTTTTGAAAAAGCGGCAGGTTCGTCTTATTCTTCAGGATGGATGGTTTCTGCGTCGGCTTATTGGGCGTCGCGTGCCAATATGCGCGCAGGGAATGTACAAAAAGTAACCAAGTGGCTGGATGTTGCTTCAACTTATCCGCGTACCTTTTATGGGTTAATTGCGACACGCGCGCTTGGGCACAAAACAGAGTTTGATTGGAGTGTTCCTGAAATATCTCGCGCCTATAAAAAGAACATTGAAGACACGACACATGGCCGACGTGCAACGGCACTTATCAAGGTGAATGAAACCAGCTTGGCCGAAGCAGAGTTACGCAATATCAATTTTAGAAAAGATGCAGAGACGAAGAAATCTTTAATGGCATATGCCAGTTATTATAAATTACCAGCTTTGTCGATGCAACTTGGTAATGCGATTAAGAATGAAAAAGGCTTGTTGTATGATGCAGCGCTTTATCCTGATACATCGTGGGCGCCCAAAACAGGCTATAAAATTGATCGTGCGTTGTTACACGCAATTATGCGTCAAGAATCTCGTTTTAAAACAGATGCGCAAAACCCAAGTGGTGCAACAGGCTTAATGCAGTTAATGCCAGCAACGGCAAACTACATTACTGGCAAGGAGATCTATCATTTGGCCAGTGGACAGCATCAATTAAAAGCGCCATCTGTGAATTTGGAGCTCGGGCAGACTTATATTAAAACGTTGTTGGAGCATCCAGCGGTTGGCAATGATTTATTGTCTTTGGCTATTGCTTATAATGCGGGCCCGGGGAATTTGTCAAAATGGAAACGTGAACGCCGCAATGTGCAAGATCCACTCTTATTTATTGAAACAATCCCTTTCCATGAAACGCGCGCGTTTGTCGAGCGTGTGATGTCGAATTATTGGATATACCGTATGCGCTATGATCAGGATACGCCGTCACTGGACGCCGTCGCGCAAGGAAAATGGGCGCAATATGCGGCGCAGGATATCCATCTACAACAGATCGCCGCGGCTTATTAATCCACTTCGCTTCACTTGCTAGCAAAAAGTAGGGTCAAACCAGAGGTTTAGCCAATAAATTCTTGCATATTTGGCCTTCTTTCGCATTATAGAGGTCTTATTAAATAACACATCAAGTATAGCGAGATAAAAATGACGACAGCAAGTGATATTCGGGGCGAATTCCTAGGGTTCTTTGAGGATAATGGCCACACAAATGCGGGATCGTCACCGCTTGTGCCGCAAAATGATCCCACGTTGATGTTTGTGAATTCAGGTATGGCACAGTTTAAGAACGTGTTTACGGGAGCGGAGCATCGTGATTACACCCGCGCAACAACGTCACAAAAATGTGTGCGAGCAGGCGGGAAACACAATGATCTTGATAACGTTGGTTATACCGCGCGTCATCATACGTTTTTTGAAATGCTGGGGAATTTCTCGTTTGGTGATTACTTCAAAGAAGAAGCGATTTCTTATGCTTGGGAATTGGTGTCGAAAAACTTCCAAATGCCAAAAGATAAGTTGCTGGTAACGGTTCACTCGACGGATGAAGAAGCCGCTAGCCTTTGGAAGAAGATTGCTGGTTTTTCTGATGATAAAATTTTGCGTATCTCGACCGATGATAATTTCTGGCAGATGGGTAACACGGGTCCTTGTGGTCCCTGTACTGAAATCTTCTATGACCAAGGGGATACCTTACAAGGTGGCCCACCTGGAACACCTGAAGAAGATGGTGATCGATTTTTAGAATTTTGGAATGTGGTTTTCATGCAGTACGAGCAAGAGCCGGGGGAAGACGGTAAGCCTATTCGTCGTCCATTGCCGAAACCTTGTGTTGATACTGGGATGGGCTTGGAGCGTATGACGGCGCTGATGCAGGGTAAAACCAGCAACTATGATATCGACTTATTGCGCTCAATTATTGAGAATGTTGCCGATTTAACAAGTGTTGATGCCGATGGTGATATGGCGGCGAGCCATCGTGTGATTGCCGACCATTTACGTTGTGCCTCCTTCTTATTGGCCGATGGTGTAATGCCATCGAACGAGGGACGTGGTTATGTGCTTCGCCGTATTATGCGCCGTGGAATGCGTCATGCGCATCTATTGGGTGCGAATGAGCCGTTGATGTATAAATTACTACCAACGCTGGTTTCCTCAATGGGAGAAACTTTCCCAGAGTTAAAACGTGCGGAAAGCATGATCAGTGATACGCTGAAAAATGAGGAATCACGTTTTAAGCAAACGTTGGATCGCGGCCTTAAAATGCTGGATGAAGAAGCAACGAATGTGCGTGACAATACGCTGGCGGGAGACGTCGCGTTTAAGCTTTATGATACTTATGGCTTCCCTGTTGATTTAACGGCAGATGCCCTAAAAGCCAAAGGCATTGACGTTGATATGGTAGGTTTTGAAGCCGCCATGGATGAACAAAAGAAAAAAGCGCGCGCCGCGTGGGCTGGTTCTGGTGATACAGGCACGCAAAAGCTTTGGTTTGAAGTGCAAGACCAAGTTGGTTTAACTGAATTCTTAGGGTACGAAGTTGAAAAGGCTGAAGGGCAAGCACTCGCGTTGGTCAAAGATGGCAAGCAAGTTGATAAGCTCTCCAAAGGTGAAGAAGGTATTGTTATTACCAACCAAACACCATTTTATGGTGAGAGCGGTGGACAAGTAGGTGATACAGGTGCGATTGCCGTTGATGGTGGTAAGGTTGCTAAGGCCGTTGTGACTGACACTAAAAAACCTATTCCAAATTTATTCGCGCATTTCATTAAAGTTGAAGATGGCGTAATTGAAAAAGGCGCGACGCTGGAGCTTAATGTTGATCATGCGCGCCGTACGGCAATACGCTCGAACCATTCGGCGACGCACTTGTTGCACGAAGCTTTGCGTGAAACGCTGGGCGATCATGTAGCGCAAAAAGGATCTTTACAAGATGCGGAGCGTACACGCTTTGATATTTCTCAACCGTCTGCGGTAACGGCAGAGCAACTGAAAGAAGTTGAAGCGCAAGTGAACGCTGAAATTCGAGCGAATACCAAAGTTGTTACGCGCATCATGCCGATTGAAGAGGCACGTGAGACGGGTGCGATGGCGTTATTTGGTGAGAAGTATGACGACGAAGTACGTGTTGTTGCGATGGGTACAGATCGTGGTACTAAACAATATTCTGTTGAGCTATGTGGGGGAACACACGTGAACCGTACAGGTGATATTGGCTTATTGAAGATTGTATCTGAAAGCTCTTTGTCTTCTGGTGTGCGCCGTATTGAAGCACTGACGGGGGCAAATGCGATTGCCTATTTGGAAGAGCAAGAGGCGCGTTTGAACGAAGCCGCAGCCGCGTTGAAATCATCACCAGCAGAAGTTGCTTCGCGTGTGAAAGCGTTAAGTGATGAAAAGAAAAAGCTGGAACAAGAAGTCACAAACTTGCGTAAGAAATTAGCAAGTGGGGGCGCAGGTGCGTCAAATGATGAAACCAAAGAGATCAACGGCGTAAAGTTTATCGGTAAAATATTACCTGATTTTCCTGCCAAAGATTTAAAGGGCATGGTTGATGACATGAAAAAATCAATTGGCTCTGGTGTGATTGCTTTGATTGCAACGGAAGAGGGTAAGGCCTCTATAGTTGTTGGTGTGACATCTGATCTGACGGATAAAATCAATGCTGTAGATTTGGTCAAGCTTGGCGCGGAAGCGTTGGGTGGAAAAGGCGGTGGCGGTCGCCCCGATATGGCACAAGCCGGCGGTGCAAACCCTGATGCGGCGAATGATGCGTTCACTGCGATTGAACAGAAAATTTCATAATTTTATAAAAGTGCTGAAGTTTTTAAGTATTTTTCCATTTTAGGGTTGTATTTTCCTAAAAATTAATATATATTATGGAAAATTATAAATGAGGGCTTCAATGAGTATTACTGTTCCAACTGCATCTATCCTTACAAACGCACAAAAATTGATTCAAACACCAAGTGAAGTTGGGGTTGATCCAAAGGACGTTTTTGCTTTGCAACGGGGTATTTTGGAAGATATGGGCTTAAAAACCAACATTCTTAAAGTTGGAAAAAAGCAAGTTGCTTTAACGGCATTGGTTGAAGGGCATAATGATGGTCCTAAATGGTGTCTTAATGCTTGTATTGATACTGCGTCAGTTGACCAAAAAAATTGGAGTAGATCGCCGCATTCTGGGGTTGTCGATGGCGGCAGACTTTGGGGGCGTGGTGCGGCAGACTCAAAAACGGGTGTTGCGATCTTATCTCATGTGGCTGCGGCACTTAACAAACGTACAAAGCGTATGAACGGTAGTTTATTGCTTGCTTTTGATGCCTATGAACACGATGGATCTTTTCGTGGGAT
>JALZUF010000163.1 GCA_023301785.1 Alphaproteobacteria bacterium
CACGAGACACGAGATATCACTACCTCAGACGACGAGTTTCATGATTTGGAGGAAGAAGAAGACAATCCACAAGAAGAACCTGCGGAACAACCCCCAAATCTCCTACCCCCCTTACCTGCTATTTTGGTAACCCCACCACCGGCAGTTCAGATACCGGTCATAGATTTAGATCTTGACGACGACCCTCCTCCAGTATTGCCTAACCCAGCTCCGGCTCCTCAACCAGCTCCAGCTCCTCAACCAGCTCCGGTTCCTCAACCAGCTCCCGCCATGGCACAACCAGTCGAACCCGTCAAGCCAGGGCAGCTGCAAACCCTTCCCAACTTCGATGGCGAACGTGGGGAAGGATTTATCACTTGGTTGGAAAGCCTAGAGACGGCCAGAGTAACGTATCAATGGGGACCGAATGCCCTAATTCAGGTGACCAAAGCCAAGGGTGGCCAGGCTGTCGCCGAATGGGACCGTGGAAATAGGTTGCGAGGGGTACAATCAGTGGTTTGGGACGGGGCTGGGGAATATAAGGCTCAACTCACCGCTCGTTTTGGACCAAAATATACTTCTGCTACAGCAGTCAACGCAGTTACGGATCTCAAACAGAAGCCACGAGAATCTTGCGCTGCATTTATGGACAGGGTGGTCCTCGCGGTTAACCGACAGAATTTCAACATCACTGAAGCCGACAAACTTACTCAGGTGTATCGTTCTGTGTTCAATGCCGCTATAGTCTCTCATTTCGGAGCTGGTCTTAAGGACGACATCAGCAAGGTTATATTGGGCACGGCTGATGCTCCCGACACTGTTGAAAACATTCTTCAAGCAGCAGAAGCCGTAGAAGCCGAAAACGCGAAACTCGGACCACCTGGGGCCTCGGCTCTGGCGGTGGAAGTTTCGGACGAACCTGACCCCCTTAAGGACCTAACTGCCCGCTTTGACGAACTGGTGGCTGCAATCGGTTATCAACGGCGAAAACCGTTTGACAAAAGCAAGAGCCGATGTTTCAATTGCAACAAATACGGTCATTTTAAGAACGAATGCCCAGAACCAAGAAAACCATCCAACCCAAACCGCGGATCCGGAAATCCCAGGCAGAAGGGCCGAATGTACAACAGCAACGCCATCGAAGGAACAGACTCCGAACCAGTGGAGTACGTGGACCCGCACGGATCCAACTACACTTCGGGAAACGAATAAGGGAGAAGAACTGTGGCTCCGTTTCTCTCCCTGCCAAGATAATGAGCTTCTGGACAGTGCTGTCGTGCTGTTTCACTTCGGACAAACCTGCAACCCGACCTACCATAGCCGTCAGGATAAACGGACAACAGGTAGGTGCATTGTTGGACACGGGAAGTTCCGTAACATTATTAGATAGTAGCCTCAAACAAACCCTTTTGCGTAAAGGTAGTAATATGGCCCGACCAGTTGCTATCAGACTCTGCGGAGCTGACGGCAGGGAACTTGTCAATGAGGGATGTTATAGCTTGGAAATTTCATTTGGTAAAAGATCTTCGTTTTACAATGTCATGTTTATCCATAAGCTACAGGTACCATGTATCATAGGCATGGATGTAATGAGCAAGGCGGGAGTTGTAATTGACACCGCCTCAGGCTGCGTAAATTTTTCAAATCCTATGACCGTAAAGGGAGAACAATCGTTATGTCTGGTAAAAACAACGATTCTTCCCCCGAAATCTGAAACACAAGTAAAGCTGAAATGCAATGGGCCGTTCACCAATGGTCTGTTAGAATCAGACGTTGGCATGCCAGACGAAACGCTCGTGATGGACGGAATCGTAAACAGTGAAATAGGGGGAAAAGAATGTCTAGCTGTTATGGCTAATTTCTCGCATCTCCCAGTTAAGATCTTATCAACTGAACCGGTGGCCAAATTGACGGTAAACCCTAACATGAAAATTACTCCGTTACGGGAATGCCTAAACATTAATTCAGAAACACCAGTAATCAAAGATTTCGCTCATGTTGATTCGATTTCACTAGAGCATATTCCAAACGCATTTAAATCCCAGTATAGCGCTTTACTCCGAGAATATTCAGATGTGTTTTCTAAGAATGACCTTGATATAGGCCACTGCAAAAGCCTACCGCATCAGGTCCGGTTAACTGACCCCAATAAAGTAGTATCTATAAACCAATACCGTATGCCTCACCATCTCAAAGAAGTTGCCATCGATTACGTCCAAAGACTGTTAGCTGCCGGAGTGGTTCGGAAATCAAACTCCGTCTTTAACAGTCCTCTCATGTTGGTAAAAAAGCCTCACGCCGATCCATCCAAACCATTGGCAGAACAATACCGACTGGTGCATAATTATGTAGAAGTCAATAAGAATATTTCCCCCTGCAGCTATCCTCTCCGGCATCTGTATGAATTGTTGGATGAGGTAGCAGGAGGTACTGTTTATTCCGTCTTGGATCTTAGCCAGGGGTTTTTCCAGCAACATTTGGTAGACCCTCACGAAGCAACAGCCTTTTCCATTCCAGGAGTAGGACAGTACAGTTACTGCCGATCCCCTCAGGGCATGAATAGTTCACCCGCCTATTTCCAAAGATTGCTAGATTTTGTTTTGGAAGGGATTAAGCGTACATACGTGTATATTGATGATGTAGTGGTCTCAGTTAACTCGCACGAACAGAACCTGGACACCTTAAGATTGGTTTTCAGCCGGTTTAGAAAACACAACCTAAAAGTCAAACCCTCCAAATGTCAGTTTGGAACCGCTAAAATTACGTACTTAGGTTATGACATTTGCACCGAAAAGGGAATTTCGCCTGGCCAAGCCAAAACTGAAGTAATTAGAAACTGGCCATGTCCTAAGTCAATTAGGGAAATAAGAGGATTTCTAGGACTAACTTCGTTCTTCAGACGAGCCATAAAAGACTTTAGTATTATTAGCTCGGACCTAAACAAATTAGTTAGAAAAGACTCAGGATACACCAATGGTCCATTGCCTGAGAAGGGACGTATCAGTTTTCAAAACCTGCAAAAAGCTCTTATCTCCAAACCATGTCTGGCTGCTGTTGATTTTAACAAAGAATTCTATTTAACCTGCGACGCATCCGCCACTCACTATGGCGCCTGCCTCTCACAAAAAAATAAACAGGGAATCGAACAGCCATGCGCTTATGCTAGCAAATTACTCAACGAACGAGAAGCAAAACAGGCTCCAGGGTTTCGAGAAAAGGCAGCTTTGTTGTTTGCAATGAGACACTTTAATCCTTATTTGGTTGGAAGAGAATTTGTAATACGTACAGACCACAAGCCAAACTTGGCAATTACTAAAGGTAAAACAGCGGTGTACGATACTTTAACCGACGAAATTCTCTCGTATCTTCCGTTCAGACTAGAATATTTAAACGGTAGCAAGATGTTCGCAGATATTCTTTCAAGGCCTCCAGGCTATTCATGCAACGCAGTAACCTGGGACCAGTCGTCCCATGCTAAGCTAATGGCTTTTCATGATAAAGTACCCACCACCCTTACGAACAAAGAAGCTGAAATAGCAAAAACTTCTTCCGTGTTCAAGGGCATCTTGATAAACAATGAAGGGTTAGTCATTCCTCCCCACAAGGAAGTAACAAACATATGCCAGCTAGCTCACGACAACGCTGGCCATATGTCTGCACAATATACCCTGCAGCACATACGCAAAACATATTGCTGGCCTGGCATGGAGAGGGATGTTATCGCCTACGTTAAATCATGCGAGATATGTAGCCGTAGCAATGCCTTTAGACCTGCCCCCTTGCAAGCACTCCAACCACTACAACCCTTTGCGAAAGAAATGGGAGATAGAATACACATCGACTTAGTCGACATGCCAAGGTCCCATTCAAATAACATAGCTATTTGCACGCTGGTTGACGCTGCTACAGGGTTCATAATAACCAACCCCGTCAAGGATAAGACAAGCAACGGAGTAACCGAGACCTTATTAGATAAATTTATGCCTTACTTCGGTTGTCCCAAGGTCTTAGTAACAGACAAAGGCAAAGAAAATGTTAACAAAGAAATAGAGCTACTATGTAACAAATACAATATCAAACACATCATTAGCTCCACCTACCATCCCCAATCAAACGGGATGGTTGAAAGACGACAAGGAATGATTCTTTCTTTTCTGCGAAAATTAACCACTTCTTACGCTGACCAAGGTAATTGGGACAAAAAACTATCAGATTTCCAACTCATTACCAACTCGACCGTTTCAAAAGCTCGAGGTTATAGTCCTTTCTTTCTAACTTTCTTTAAACACCCCAACTACCCATTTCAATCCACCCTGCATAGTGAGCCCAACTATAATCAAGATTCGTTGGTTGCCGACAAATTCAATATGTCCAGGGAAACTCTAAAAACTGCATTCGACAATTCCTCCACGTCCTTTACTGACAATGCTAAACAATTTGACAAAGCAGTAAGGCCCTCAAAAATCAAAATAGGCGATTTGGTGTACCTCCGCTCCACTCAGCGAGGCAAAATGCATCACAAAATTGCACAGCCATTTAAAGGGCCGTACACATGCACAGACATTCTCACTAACAATAACCTAGAGTTAGTGCCGCTGGCCGGAGGAAAAACTGTAACTGCACACAGCAACAACTGCAAGCTAGGGTTCGCTAGACCTGACTATCTCCGACTATACGATCCACTTTCACTTTCTTCACCACCTAGCAGCTCTGACAAACCGACATCTAAAAACACACCAGTGTTCATAGACGACGAGGACAATTTCTTTTTGCCTAACATCGACTTGGACGACGACCCAGCAGCCCCCCCCGACATCATTGTGCCTGAACAGCCTGAACAAGCAGGCGCGGACGGAATGGACGCTCCCCCTCCTCCCCCAGATACCGACACGCCACCTACCGACGTCGAACCAGACCTACACGACCCAATACAACCTGCCCGTCTCTATCCAGAGTTACCCGTACCGCCTGAACTGCCTACACTTCAGCCACGGTCAGGCAGCACAGGCGCCACAGCAAAACGAGGCAGGCCGCCTAACAAGCCCAATAGGGAAATGTCAGCTAGCGAAAAAATACGACTTAAAAAACTAGCTGAAGACGCTGACAAACAAAAAGCAAATTTGACACGAGCACGACAAAAACTAACAGGTGAAGCCCTTATCCCTCATCAATACGGACATATTCCCCTGGAGAAAAACCTCAATAAAGGGTTCGACAAACTTAAAAAACTAGTAACTAAACCTAAAGAAACTGGCGCTCGCCCCAAAACTAAAGACTAAAGACTAACATTCACTTCGCCGCTACTTCAGCTCCGCAAAGAAGGAAAAGATTTTAGATTGAGTTCCGTTTTTATTTTTTCATTTTTAAACAATTTATTTTGCTGCAGTTTCTTGCTCGGTCTTCCCCTTTTCCTCTCTTTCTCC
>JALZUF010000164.1 GCA_023301785.1 Alphaproteobacteria bacterium
TTCCAGGGGCGTTTTTCCTCAGGATGGCAACCTTCCACCCGCAGGTTGACAGCAGTACTCAACCAATCATTGGAAGGTTTTACCCAACTAAAGACTGGCAGTATTGAGTAAACACTCGATGAGAGAGGACCTTTGGGTTTTTCTCTCTGCTGGTGCTTCAGCAAAAATAATAAACAAATCCGAAAAGGACTTGTCTTTTTTCTGCTTGCTTTGCAGGAACAGGAGGAGAGGATCCCTGAGGGACAAGTGGATCCAAGGGTTGAGGGCGTAGCCTGTCCACGTGCCGGGGGACGAAGCGATCAGTCGGGCCTAGGAAGGGCGTCCGCCAGAGGAGACAGTTTCAACACACAGCACCCAGAGAGGAACAGCAAGGAGGTGCAGAGAGGAGTGGAGTGGTGACAGTGGGGAGGTCCTGGGCACAGGAAAAGGTGGGGCCTGGAACTAGAGTTTCAGTGGCTTTAAGGAAATACTGTCTAGCAAGGCTGCTTGGGGGAAGGAGTGTAGCCTTCCAGACCGCGCCCGACTTTCATTTCCTAAAAGTTTTTCCCTCCCATCGGCATCAGTCCGAAAAAGGGGTAGCACCTAACTCTACCAATACATTCAAAATTATAATATATACTAGACCGATTTCTCTTTTACTACAAGACTACACAAAAAATAAAAAGTCTATAGCCACGTAAAACATAGAAAACATCATGGCACGCCAGCCCACAGGCAAATCGGGGGCCCCATAGGCCTCTTTTGCCCTCAATGTAAATTTTCTCCAAACTTATTTTTCACATTTCTCAAAATGGCTGCCTATGAAATTAATCAACTTTCAATTTGTTGGAAATATTTTTTCCTTGTTAGAAAGGTTGCCTCCCATGGAAGGAAGTAGAATCAGCTGTAGAATTAATCCCTTTTTCCTTCTCAGAAAGCAGTTGCAACTGAAGAGACAAGCCACTGATACTAGATGCACATTATTCAAGGTAGCCTCCCATAGTAGGCAGCTGTTTCTAGGTAACAACTTATGTGACATAATTCAAATGCATAATATTGCATTCCTACAGTGGCAGTTTAATCCCAATAATAATGCTACTCCTGCACTCATAAATGTCCTTATACTAGGTCAACTGATATACTACAGCTACAAAACAATACCACATGGCATCTCCCATAGATTTGCACTTATACTGCACTATTCACCTATGCTATCCACAATAATCCTCTAATCAACCCGGCATACAGCATGCACAACACTAAAAATTCTTATAAAAACATACTATTGTACAAACAACCAACTAAAAGACAAGACCTCCTATTACTAAAATGCAACAAGCCTCCCTCCAGTAATGCAACAAGCTAATGCCCACCAGACTAAAACTTGCAACTTACAAACCAACTAGTCAAATGAGATATAACTAAACTTCAATGTATAACTTACCATTGCGGTAACCCCAAATTATAGATACAATTACGCAAACTTCATAATGAACATACACATAAGTAAAACGCGACAATTTGATTAAACTATAAATATACAATAGGGATAACAACATGGAAACGATAAGAGTAATACAGCTGAACCTCAATAAAGCATACGAAGCCCAGAATGACCTCCGCAGACTACTCAATAAGACACCGGTAAACCTTTGCTTAATACAAGAACCCTACTGTTACCGCAAAACACTGGCATTGACACCTAAAAACTGTGATGTAATACCCACAATCAAAACTGGTCACCCTAGAGCAGCTATTTTTGCGTCCAAAAGCATAGGCATGTCAGCAATTGATCACCTATGTCACAGAGACCTAGCTGTAGGCCTTTGTAAGATAGAAGGGAAATCCACGATGGTAATAAGTGCCTACCTGGACATAAAGGATAAACCTACCATCCAACCTTGGCTAAAAGCAGCACTAGAGCATGGTAAACAAAAACGCCTGGCAATACTTATTGGTATGGACTCCAACGCCCACAACTACGCATGGGGAAGAGAAGACAATCCAAGAGGTATAGACATAGAGGATTTTATAGCAGAATACAGTTTACAGCTGCACAACATCGGTAAGGAATATACATACGAATGCAAAACCGGGAAGTCAGTGATCGACATCACTCTATCCTACAAATTACGCACAGGGCTAAAAAACTGGCGAGTATCCAAATATGAAAACCATACAGACCACAACACAATTAAATACGACCTCGAAGCAGAACTAATAAAACTTGAACCTGGTCGCAATTGGGAGAAAATGGACTGGGACAAATTCAGACAAATTCTGGCTGGCATGACAATAGAATACCCGGAAATAATCACTGAGAAGCAAATAGACAAACTCTCTAACAAATGCTCAAACATTATAAACTCAACACTAGACAAATGTGGCCCAATGATAAAACCCAGAACTATTAATCTTAACAACCCATGGTTCACCCCCAAACTAAACGAACTTAGACAGGAGATATTCGGACTCTTTAACAACCTGAAAACAACCAACACAGTAAAAAACGAAATCTACCTAAGTCGTCTAAAAAACTATAAGCAACAATGTAAAAAAGCAAAACATGAATATAAAACTAACTATATAAGACACATAAATAGCGAAAACGAAATGGTTAAATACGCAAATGGCTTCCTCAAGGACCATCTAAATATATCACCAGGCTCCCTACAAAAATCTAACGGTACATACACATGCTCACCCGGTGAAACCCTTGATGAGCTAGCCAACGTACATTTCCCAAGCAACACACCTATACCCACACACAAATATTCTAGAGAACAACATAGTCGTCTCGACATAGAAAACAAATTCAACACATGGATAAACATAAACACAGTGGAGGAGGCTTTCAAAAAATTCCAAAATAAAAAATCTGCCGGTCCAGACAAATTGAAACCTATAGTCATGAAAAATCTTGACAACAACATGCTAAACCTCTTAACATTCATTTTTAAATGTTCTATTCACTTAGGATATACACCACTAACATGGAAGCAAGCAAAAGTAATCTTCATACCCAAACCTGGCAAGGACCACTATAAAATAGGCAAAAACTTCAGACCAATCTCATTACTGAACATATTCCTCAAAGCAATGGAAACTTTGGTCATCAGAAGAGTAGACATAACTCTAGGGGACTTCCCTATTCACAACAACCAACACGGCTTCAGACGTAACAGATCTACTGAAACTGCAATCTCAAACACAATTAATTATATAGAACAAGCTTTCGAGGAAAAAAGAAAATGCCTAGCAGTTTTTCTAGACATCCAAGCAGCTTTCGACACCATAGACCCAAAACACATTAAACAACAACTTTTAGAACATGGAACAGACCCAGAGATAGCAATATGGTATTACAACTTCATCACAAACAGACACCTACAACTAAACCTAAAGGGTGAAAGCAGGCACATAAAGGTGAATGTTGGGTTCCCACAAGGGGGAGTATGCTCAGCTAAATTCTGGATCATAGCGTTCAACCCTGCCATTGAAATCATCAACAAGAATAGGATACTAGGGCAAGGATTCGCTGATGACTGTGCCGCCTTAATAAAAGGTAATGACTTACACGACATGGCTAAACACATGGGCCGAATGCTAAACAAGCTAGTAGAATGGGGCAAAACCTGCGGACTAACTTTCAACCCTTCAAAAACAGTAGCAATGGTGTTCAGCGAAAAGAAGCACCGGATACAAATACAGCCGAGCCTAAAAATGGAGGGCAAAGAAATAAACTACCATAACCACACACGGTACCTTGGGGTTGAATTAGACAAACATCTCAAATGGAACCAACACATAGAAAACAAACTTTGCATAGGTAAACCCCTAATGATAAAACTAGCGGCGAATGTCAAACATAACTACGGGCCAAAACCAATCTACGTCAAATATATTGTGAACGGGGTAATTAGACCGAAAATCACATACGCCTGTATGACTTGGGGAAACAAACTGACACCAGCACAAACAAAAAAACTACAAAAAATTGACAGGCTAGCGGCACTAGCCATGGGGGGCATAAGAAGAACCACCCCTCAAGCCACTCTTGACATCATCTTTGACATGATACCACTAGACCTAAAAATCCAACAACTAGGACTCGCGGCTTTCATAAGACAAGAAAACATTTTAGACCACCCCTCAGACTATCAAAAATCACACCAAAGACACTGGGCCAATCTTAGAAACAAAATAACCTTAGAAGGGCCTTACGACACAATGGAACCGAATTTTATATGGGAAAGACCGTTCAACATAAATCTGAAAAGTTTAAAATCTAACTCCAAAAAATATTTACATCATTCCGAATACACCATATACACAGACGGTAGTAAGATTAACGGCCACGTGGGAGCAGGGTTCGTAGCTTATCATAAAAATAATATCATACATACAGAAAGCTTTACACTTGAAGACAGAGCTACAGTCTTCCAAGCCGAAGTAGAAGCTATTAAACAAGCGGCTGCATT